>DNWZ01000553.1 GCA_003506095.1 Planctomycetaceae bacterium
ATCCTCCCAACGACACTGTCACGTAGTACAACCACACACGTCCCGATCGGTCACAATACAAGACAGGGTTACCGACTTTTTTGATATATCGCCCCAGTTCACGACCCGCTGATTGGGCATCGACGATTACGGACGGTGTGTCCCAAGTCTCTGTCTGGACGTTCCAGAATGCCCCATAGATCGATACATCCTTACCACCTTCGCGCGATCCGCCAAACCAAGCAGCCATCATCCTGCCATCACGCAGTTGGGTGATGGTGGAGGCATGCACCGAAGGTGCGTCGGGATGTGATTCTAAAAATTGCCGTTCATAAAGCGGACTTGAATCGCCTGGCTCGACTGCCGAAGTCTGTTCAGTCTGGCTGTTAGCCGCCGGCAACAACAATGAAGCCCTTCCAGCGAAGGGCGGGCCATTTAACATCCCGACTGTAGCGATTGAAAAAAAGCCGAGATAACTAGCCTTCAGCAAAACCGCAGCGTTCGACGCTGCGATTTGATTAACCATACGGTTGGGGACAATCGAGGCGAGACGCATCCATGAGCCTTTATCGAAATGCTATAAAAACCTGTCCGAAAGTCAAAATCCGCGTCGTGCTGGCATCTCCCCTCGCAAGGAAGATCCGTAGAGGGATTCGCCAGAGTTCCGCCGCGAAAAGAATTGCGCCGATTTCCACTGCCCCAAGACGCAGCGTTGACAGAGCACTGGACTCTGTTCGAAAAAGGACAAGCCCATTCTGGCAAGCCCACCTAGGCCGCGGACCGCGAGCCTATCGATCGCGAAGCGACTCTAATTTGTACCCGGTCGACTACCGACCGGAAGTGTTGGTACGCCTGGACGATTCGTTGCCGGACTGGCTGCTGTAGGCCTCGCTGGAGCCGCCCCGGCTGCGGGTGGACGTGTAGGTGCCGTGCCAGGACCGGGTGGACGTGTCGCAGGCGTTGGCACAGGTGCCGCAGTGGGCGGTGGTGTCATCGCACGAGCGATTTTCACCAATTCGGCATCTAAACTGGCGGCGTAAATGTTGTTCGATACAACCGTTCCGTCCGCATTGATCAACATCATCATCGGCAATGTTTGCACACCCAATTGCTTTGCCAACCCGCTCGATTCCAGCCCACCGTCTTCATACAAGTGAATCCAAGGCGCACTGTTATCTTGCAAGAATTGCGTTGCCATGTTTCGCGAACCGTCAACGTTTACTCCCACAATCTGCAGACCAACGGTTTGATACTTCGCTTGCAATTGTCGCAGCAATTTCATGTCTTGTTTGCAAGCTTCGCACCACGTGGCCCAATAATGGATCACAACCGGACGCCCCTTCAATCTTGCCAAATCAAACGGTTCATTTTTGACCGTGCGGCCCGTGAACGCGATCGGCCTGCCAAGGGATTCAAGACGTCGGACCGCTCCCGCAGCCTTCTCACCCATATCGGTATCGGGGAACGATTTAGCAACCTTGTTGTAATAATCCAAGGCATCCGTTTCTCGTTCCTCAAACTCCTTGCTCAATGCCAATTGCAGCATCGCCTGAGCCGCTTCGGGGCTGGCCGGAAAACTATCAACAAATTTTGTCAAAGACGTTAAGTACCATTCTTGCACCTTGGCAAAATCGGCGTCCGGAGTCTGCTTGCTGACATACTCTGTGCTGATGATTTGGAACTGGACATAAGATTCCATCCCTGTATCACCCGCAGGCAAATCGGCACTAAACTTGCGAAGTCTTTCAAGTCCACCAGGGTACGTTCCGCTTTGAACGGCGACACTAACCGTGTCGACCAATTGTCGTCGCCAAGTGTCGCGTTCCGCCGCGGTCGAAGCGGACGTGATCAGCTTTTCCACAACGTCGACTCGGCGACGATTTAATTCCGCTTGATCTTCGGCCTTGGTCGCGGTCGCCAATTGGCTGTCGATTTTTTCAAGCGCTGCGACCAATTCTTGTGTTTCCGCACCCATTCCCGATCGAGTCGTCGTCGTGGTGGCCACCGTACCGCCGGGAGTGAAGAAAACACCTGATGATTGTGCCAGTGGTTGATCCTCCGCGACAACTTGCGGCAGGTCGACTAATCGCCAGGCATCACCGATTTGAACGATCGTGCCGACCAAAACTTGGCCGCTCTTTCCCGTTTCATCGAACATCGCGACCGCATTTTCGTAGACCCGAAGGTCGCTCTTGGAACCGTTCGTCCCCTCGGGAACGATCCCAGGCGATGTCGATGCGAATTGCACCCAACGTGCCGCAGAGCCGACGCCTTTTTGCTGCGCCGCCAAGGTTGCGAAGTCGGCACCGGCCCGTTTGATTTTTTCCAACAAACGATCGGCTGTTGCTTTGCCCAATTCGAGTGAGCGGATTTCTGATTCGGTGGCTAATAGACGGGCGAAACGTTCGGCGTCTTTATCGGCCAGTGCCGCGATAACCTCCGCAGAAACCTCTTCGGCGGAAATCTGTTTCCAAAAATCGACTTTGCCGTTTTCATCGCGGTCGATTCCCCAGCGGGTGCCCGCAGTACCCAGCCAACGGTATTGATCGGCTTTACCGTTAAAGTCCGAATCGACGTCTCGATAAACCTCGACGCCCTGGTCGTAGTAGCACCAAAGGTCAATTTTTTTGTCCGCGTTGGTATCGGCGAATCGACGCAGGCGACTGCCGTCGGCCGATTCAACGACCCAACCGGTCCAACCGTTATCGCTCAGGTCAACAACCCGACACTTTTCGACGTCGGCGGCAGCGACTTTCTGGAACGAAAAATCTTTTTGAACCGGTTGCAGGGCCAAAGCCGTTTCCGCGCTCGGATTTGCAGCCACCGCAGGATGCGCAAAAAACGCTTGGCCAAAAAGGGCGAAACCAAGCATGCAGAGGGCGTTTGCGACCCGACGGCGAGTGCCGAAAACGTCCTCGCAAAGCCTGAAACATTGTAAAACGCAGCGACTGGACGACTGCGATACGACGGGCAATGCTGTGTACCCGCGATCGCTTGAGACGCTTTGGACGATCATTGAGATTCCCTTCAACATACGGACGCACCGAACCTAACAAAAACTCTGATGTCTATTTAAGCAGAAAAGCCCATCTGCCGAAAACAAAACTTTGTGGGCAGACCCGGTTTGACACCGGCGACGAGATTCGTACACTTTCCTCTCGTCGCGACGCTAGCCGAATGGGACAGCACGACGAACGAGAGATGATTTTTTTTAAAATTGGAGTGATGGCCACCTTTTCATCAGCCGATTTGACGTCAGAATCATCGCTCGAGAAAGACACACGAGTGTCGATTCGGGCGTATAGCTCAGTTGGTTAGAGCGCGTCGCTGATAACGACGAGGTCCCAGATTCGAGTTCTGGTACGCCCACTCAACACAATTCGACGTCAAAAACGAAAATAGCCCGTCCATCGGGGGTGTAGCTCAGTTGGGAGAGCATCTGCTTTGCAAGCAGAGGGTCATCGGTTCAAGTCCGTTCACCTCCACCTTTGGAACCCCGGAAAACCCGGTCGAAACATCAGTTTCACCAGTGTTTTCCGGGGTTTTTTCGTTTTTCCCACACTCAGTTACAAATTCTCTGAATATCCAATGGGTCGCTTCCGCCTTCGGACATTCGATGGCGAACGTGACCCATAGCGGCCAAAATCTCTTGACGGCTATGTCGCATGGCGAATACATGTCGACCATGGATAAGCCAAAAAACAAAGTTGTCATTCCGTTTCAATCGCGATTCGTTACCCCTGACGATGGTCGCGGATTGCAACCGCACCCGAGCGTCGACCGCCTGATGGCCGGGCGCAGTGGTTCGCAACTGGGCAACATCAAAACACTGTTCTTGTCAGTCGGCGAACCCAGTGGCGATCAGCACGCGGGGCGATTAATCCGTGAAATCTGCCGACGCCAACCCGGCATACGCTTTCGCGGCTTCGGCGGCGATGCGATGCGCGACGCCGGATGCAGGATCGATCACGACCTGACCAAGATGGCCGTCGTGGGGCTGCTGGAAGTGCTGCCGAAATTGCGCGAGTTCTTTCGTATCGCCGACGAAGCAGAGGAAATTTTTCGCAGTGGCTCCGTCGACGCCGTCCTGCTGGTCGATTTCCCCGGTTTCAATTGGCACATCGCCAAGTGGGCAAAAAAATATGGTATTCCGGTCTACTACTACCTGCCACCACAGTTGTGGGCTTGGGGCGGTTGGCGCGTCCGCAAGATGCGGCGAAATGTCGATCATGTGCTGTCAGTTCTGAAACTGGAACAGCAGTGGTACAACGAACATGGCGTTGAAAATACTTACGTCGGACATCCTTTCTTCGATGCCGTCGCCCAGCAACCGCTTGATCCGCTGGTGATGGACCGATTAGCCGCCCGACGCCACCAGGGTGAGCGTTTGGTTGCGGTGTTGCCCGGGTCGCGCAACCATGAGGTGCATCGCAATTTTCCATTGATGCTGGAATCGATACGACGGCTTTCCAAACAGCATCCCGATGCAAGATTCTTGATCGGCGCTCTGCGGGACACGCACGGATTGTGGTGCCGCAATCAGTTGACGCAAGAAGATCGAAAGCTGCCGATCGATATCTTTGTTGGCAAAACCAGCGAAGTGATCCAAGCGAGCCATTGCGGGATGATGGTCAGCGGCTCCGTCAGCCTCGAACTGCTCGCACGCGGCAAACCGGCATCGGTGATTTATCGCGTCGGTCGCTTCCTGCATGCCTATGCAAGGTTGATGGTCAAAGTAAAAAGCATCACTCTGGTAAACTTAATGGCCGGCCGTACTTTATTTCCTGAAATGGTATCGGTGGGAAATCCCCAACCGGCGATTGAGTATTTGTGCCGCAGCACATCCGCGATGCTGAACGATGATTTTTATTACCAGTCCTTGGTATCGCAGATGGAAGAATTGCGAGCCGACCAAGGCAATGCAGGCGGCATTGCAAGAGCGGCAGATGTGTTACTGAATAAACTTGGCTGGAATGTCGCAGGCAATGCCGCATCGCAGATGAGCAAAGCTGCCTGATGACACACCCCCCCTCCAGGACGCCGCTTCGGCTGTATGACACTCATGCGCACCTGACCGATCGCTCGTTCCACGATTGCTTTGAACGCATTCTCACAGACGCTAAGACGACCGGTTTGGTAGCGATCAATGTGGTCGGCTTTGACGCATCGACAAGTCGTGCGGCTTGCGACCTAGCCACAGCGTATACCGATTTTCTGTTCGCCACCGTCGGCATCCAACCCAACAGCGCCGCTGAAGCGTTGCCCGAGGACTGGGCGGCAATCGAGCGACTGGCGGATCACGACACGGTACGCGGGATTGGTGAAACCGGGCTGGATCGGTACTGGAAAGATACCCCTTGGGAATTGCAGCAGGATTATTTTGAGAGGCATATCGAACTAGGCCGCGCCAAACGGCTGCCGTTGGTGATCCATATGCGAGAATGCGGGCAGGAAATTGTCGATCAATTAAAGCCACATCGATCCAAGGGCCCGATCCTTGGTGTCATGCATTCTTACACCGGCGATTGGGACGTCTGTAAGCAGTGCCTCGACTTGGGCTTGTTGATCAGTTTCGCGGGTATGGTCACATTTAAAAAGTCGGACGACTTACGAGAGGTTGCCAAACGCGTGCCAGCGGATCGCATCTTGATTGAAACCGATTGCCCGTACCTGAGCCCTGAACCGTTTCGTGGCAAACGCCCCAATGAACCTTCGCGGGTCGAACACACACTGCGTTGCCTAGCGACAACGCGTGGCGAGCGGGCAGAAGACTTGGCTGCCCAGACCACCGAAAATGCAAAGCAGCTGTTTAGGAAACCTTCCTGATAGGCTCTGTGCAAAGACGTTTACAATTGGACTTTGCCAGTGCCAGGCACAATCTCGCCAATCTCGTAAGCCGCTTGGCCCGAATCGACCAATCGGCTCACGACGCTTTGCGAATAATAAGGCGACACGACGATCGTCATGCCGATCCCCATGTTAAACACGCGGCGCATTTCGCTCGTCTGGATATCACCGGTTCGCTGCAACCAGTCAAACACGGGCAAGGCCGGCCAGGCCTTCGGATCGATTTTCGCATCGACATTTTTCGGCAGGATCCGATCGAGGTTTTCTTCGATGCCGCCACCAGTGATGTGGGCGATGCCGTGAATCACTTGCTTGACGCGATAATTCGTCTGCACCAAACGCACGGCTTGGGAGTAGATCGTGGTCGGCTTGAGCAATTCGTCGGCGACAACGCCTCCGAGTTCCGGAACTTCGCTGTCGAAGTTCAGCCCAGCGTCACGCAAAACCTTGCGAACCAGGCTGAACCCGTTGCTGTGGACACCACTGCTGGCTAAGCCGATCACTTTGTCGCCGACGGAGATCGATTTACCGTCGAGCAATTTCGCTCGTTCGACTACACCGACTGCAAAACCGGCCAAGTCGTAATCTTCGATCCCGTACATATCCGGCATGATCGCTGTCTCGCCACCGAGCAATGAGCAATCGGCGACAACGCAACCGTCGCTGATTCCGCGAACGATCTGCTCCAGCCGGTCAGGATCGTCCTTGCCCATTGCGACATAGTCGAGAAAAAACAGCGGTTCCGCTCCGGTGCACAGCAGGTCGTTGACGCACATCGCCACCAAATCGATTCCGACTGTGGCGTGGCGTCCTGTCGCTTGTGCAATTTTTAATTTCGTGCCAACGCCGTCCGTTCCGCTGACCAAAACCGGCTCGCGATAGTTCCGCGCAAACAGTTTTCCGTCAAAGTCCAAACGAAACAGCCCGGCGAAACCGCCATCGCTGCGGATCACTCGTGGGCTGAACGTTCGATGCATTAACGCCGGTAGACGCCCCATCGATTCGGCATAGATGTCAAGATCGACGCCTGCGTCGCGATACGTGGAGGCCATAAAACGGCGAGGGATTGAGGGGTTTCGGTTAGTTTTGCTTGACTTGCCGATGTCTCTTGGCGGCAAATCAATGACTTTGACGATGCAGACCGCGGTTCACGCGACGGCATGAAACGCCTGCAAATAATGCTACCAATCTGTCGAGATGGCAACGGGGGCATTCGCCTGGTCGTCAAAGAGACTATCCTAAGCTCTGGCGGATAAAAAATGAGGGGGCGAGGCCAGGCTTGCACTCGACCCGATGAAGAGCCAGCGGAGGGGCTTCATGACTTAGAACGTTACCATTGAAATGACGTACATTCCGCACCCAATGCCTTACGCAATCCGACCAGTTTTCCAGACCCTCGTACCAGGTATTCCTCGCAATACAGGACTTTCCCGACCCAATTGCCCGAGCGCTTCCTCTGGACTGTCAATTCATAAATCATGAAGAGTTCGCACAGCATTCTTCGGTCTGCGTGCCAGTTCGGTGGTAGGTTTCAAACGCCAATCCGACGTTCGATGTGGCGGTTTAACATGATCGACATCCTCACAAACTCTTTGCACTCTGCCACTTCAGGTCAGGTGTGGGGATGAGGCTGTCGATGATTCTGTTACCGCTGCTTCGCCGGATACTTGAATCTACAAGCACCACAACCCGCTCGCGGACATTAGAAAAAGGAAAGACCTGCCCTATGCTTATGCGCCAGCCTTGTCCTCCGTTGCAGTTCTCCTACCACGCCCCGTTCGGCGCGACCGTTCACGATACCGGTGTGCAGTTTTCTGTATTCAGCCGTTCGGCAACGGCAATGCG
>DNWZ01000672.1 GCA_003506095.1 Planctomycetaceae bacterium
CAAAGACGACCGTGTCCACTACTATGGCGACGACACTTGGCCGATTTTGCGTCGCGGTTTCACCCAATTCTTTGAGGATTTTCTTGTTAGACTTAACCGCGATCAATTGCGATGTGATACAGCGTTTGAACAAGTTGAACGTCATGGCTATACATCTGGATGCCTGAACTTTCTTTGGTTTCGCGGCGATGTAAGTCATAAGGTTCAAGTCCCCTGGATCATGCGTCTGGTACCGTGGATGCCGCATTCGCGAACAATCACTGGTCCATCGGTGCTTTCACTAGGCGACTTTGTTTCGGGTTCAATCGGAAACTCGAAAAACAGATTGGTCGGTCCAGGCGGCTTGGCGAATCGATTCGGATTCAATGACGACGCGACGGCCCAGGAACTGTTGGCACTTGCGACAGCCGATGAACTGCCGGATTTTACCGTTGCTTACTTTCCCAACAACGACTTCGATTCTCACTCCCACGGACCGCAAGCATCGCTGAAGAATGTCGAGCACGTTGACAAAACCTTGCAAGAATTAGCAGATGTTTATGGGGGTGTCGAAAAAATGCTGGCTGCAATCGCAATCATTGTTACCGGCGATCACGCTCAGACGAACATGACACCCAATAACGAACGTGCGGGAATCGATCTCAACCAATTGTTACAAGGGTACAACATCGTACCCGCCGGCGCAAACTGGCGTGATGGCGATGAACTGATGATCTGTCCGAACATGCGTGCAGCGCAAGTTTATTTAAGATCCAAGTATTGGCAGGACCGCGATAAAATCATTCAATTGCTGGTCGATGACCAACGGATCGATCAAATCATCTGGCGGGACAAGGAAATAGATTCAAATCGGATGTGCCACGTCAAAACCAATTCCCGAGGTGCATTGGAGTTCGGCGTTTTCGACAATGGCGTTGAAATGGTTGACGTCGATACGGCAGCCGATGAGTATGGTAACCGCTGGCAATGGAAAGGTGATCTGGCAGCGGTTGACGGTAAAGTAGACGCCGATGGCGTGATTCGTTTTGGCGATTATCCGAACGCCTTTGAGCGAATCGCCTCAGTATTTGATGAAGAAGTCAGTGGCGATTTGTGGCTGACATCCATGCCGGGGTATGAGTTTAAACTTGATGGAATCAGTGTTCATCAAAACGGTTCGCACGGGTCGCTGCATGCCGATGATTCCTATTCTCCACTTTTTATGGCCGGTTTTGACGAAAGTCTGATGCCCCAGCGAACAGCACGCAGTGTGGATGTGACGCCAATTTGCTTGTCAATCCTCGGGATTGAATCTCGCTACGACGTCGGCGAAGGTCGCTGCCCAACAAGCGTTCGCTCCGCGTGACTGGCTTGCATCTTTTGGACAGTTGTACTGCTACAGCACCCAACAAAGTCTGTGGATTAGAATGGAACCCGATCCGAAAAGGGGCTGAGCCTCTCCGGCGAGGCCAAAAATCCGGTGAAATCGACTCGCCTCCAAAGGGCCAGATCCCTTTTCGGATAGGCTCTAGGTTGCCGGCGCAATCGGCTCGCGGCATTTTCATTTCAGTAACAGGCGGAAAAGGTGGAACGGTGGCTGTAATTTCAAGTCTCTGCGATCAGATTGTTGCTCGTTTTTTGGCTACTTGCATTGCAATTTTGGCTTTATCCAACAGCGGCGTGGGACAATCCTTCGGGCAAGATGACGCGATTGCCGCCAAGATTTCGCTCATGCCGACAGATTGGCCCTGGACCGCTTGGCAACGTGGGGGCGATGGCGTCGAGCGATGGCCGGAGCTCGACTCGGCCGGCCTGAAAGCCTATCGTCAATTGTCTAGCGGACTGGATGGCTCAGCGAAGGGTTCTGTTTTCTTCGTTATATCTCCGTTGAAGGCATCGGACCAAAACGAGAGACAATTGTCATCGATCGAATTGCCTCGATTGGATAACGTGGTCGAGCGTGTCTGGTGGTGGCCGCTGAATGACAAACAAGCTACATCGCCCCACGGGGGTTTGCTGGCGGACGTCGATTATAGAATGCCGTTTGTACCGCCGCAAAAACGACTTATGAAGCTGACGCAAACGCCGAGTCGTTGGACGCTTTCTTATAACGATGCCGCTGAGGCGAGTCTCGCAATGGCTGCTGGTGGAATCGTTGTTATGGATGTTCGCGATCAACCGCAGTGGAACGAAACGGCCGATCGTATTCAGGCCGGAAAAGACGGTGTGATCGTGATGCCTGCCTCAAAGGCGAAAGTCTTTGGCAAACAATTGCAATTCGAACCGTTGCCTCATAAAAACACGGTTGGTTATTGGGTCAATGCCGATGACTATGCAACTTGGAAGATCGATCTGCCAGCGGCGGGTGATTATAACGTTCATATTTTGCAAGGCTGTGGCGGAGGTCAAGGTGGCAGTCGGATTTCGCTCGCGATCGGCGACGTCGCTGTCGAGACAACGGTCGAAGAGACGGGGCATTTCCAAAACTTTCGTTGGCGTGACCTCGGGCCGATCAAACTGCAGGCGGCCAGCGACATCGATGTTTCACTGCGATGCGTGACCAAGGCAAAAGCGGCGGTGATGGATGTCCGCCAGATTCGCTTAGTGCCATCGGGTGCGAAGATGCCGATTGATGATCGCGAGGTTGCTGCCGATTTCGACTTGCCGCCATTGAGTCATGAATCACCGGGGCCAGGCCGCCGTAGCATTCGGCAAGCCGCGATCGTGGACGGTTCGCAAGCCTATCACCTGCTCGCTCTGCCGTCGGATTGGAACGCGTCGCGTAAATATCCGGTGCTAGTCGAGTGGACCGGCAACGGACCGTATGAAAACGACCGCGGCGATCGCAGCAGCGGCCGCGTTGAAGATGCTCGGCTGGCCAGCGGTTTAGCCGGCGGCGATGGGGCAATCGTGCTCAGCCTGCCATTTCTAAACGATGCCGGAACCGCGAACGTTACAAAATGGTGGGGCGATGCCCCCGACTATCGCCCTGATGCGACGCTCGAATATGCAAAGGCGGCGATTGATGAAGTGTGCGAAAAGTTCGGAGGCGATCGATCCAAACTGGTCCTAGTCGGATTTTCACGCGGTGCGATCGCTTGCAATGCGGTCGGTTTGTCGAACGACGACGCTGCCACTTGGTGGCGAGGTTTTGTCTGTTTCAGCCATTACGATGGCGTTCGCCCGTGGCCACCCACTGGTGACGAATCCGCTTCGTTAAGTCGCCTTGCAAGACTCGGCAATCGGCCGCAGTTGATCCTATCTGAAGCTTCCATTGGCGATGCCGCTTCCAACTCACAACAAACGATGCAATATTTCCAGCGACACTCGATCGACACACAACACCTCCTGCAGCTTGATACCGGCTTTGTCAATCACAGCGACGCGTGGGCGATGCGACCCTGCCACGCCCGAACGGTTGCACGACAGTGGCTCAAAGATGCTGTGATGAAAGACTGATTTCATTCTGGGTTTTCCTACAGTCGGCTTAGCATTTCATCAACACGTTGATCATAAATCGCTTGCCACTGGGGATCGAGGATACAGTCGCTGTCTTCTTGCGCGTTTCCGATGTTCTTCATCTGCTCGACCGTCGGGCAGTAGTAGATATAACCATTGGTGTATCCGGCGACGAACGTCGGTTTATGTGGCGAACGTTTCTTGATGCCAAGTCCAATGTCGACCGTCAATTCACCGGGAAAGCTAGTCAAAACAAAGTCTCCTACGCGGATTGCTGATACCTCCACGTCGACCGTTCGTTTGCCAGATGCGATCAAACTTGCATGATGTTTTCTCAGCAGGGCGAGATTCGTTTGATTGCGGGTCAGTTCTTCCATCACTTGAATGTTATTGACATAAGCATTCAGGTTTCGTCGATTCTCCTCATCAAGTGAACTGAGTTTCTTCTGATCGATCGCTGATTCTTGCAAATAGCGATGCGAGTCGGCCGAAGGGAACTCTTCGCTCAACGCATACTTGACGCTCAACGGCAAAAAGTTTTTCAGGCTTAAACTCGTCCCTCGCAGCGATTGCAATAATGTCTTCTGTTGGGCTTCCATCGCAAAGATTTTTTCGGACGCGTCGACCCTGGGCAATGTCAGCGTTTCATGGATGACGATCAGTCGCGAATCGTCGCTGCATTTGATTTCTCGGGCCGCTTTTAACGTGGCCAATCCGAGTCGATGTCCAAGCGGTTCGGCGCTTCGAGGATGATCGACGGCCTTGTAGGCAACGGGATTGATATCGCCACCACACCCCTGCAGGAACAGGGCGAGCGATCCGCTGCCAAGATTGTCTTCGATTACCTGCGAAGCGTATCCGATGATGTCGGCCGTGTTTGCGCCACCGGGAACACCTTGAATCGGGTGGCATGCGAAGTTGTAGACGACCGCCAGTGGTGTGCCGTCCAATCGGTCGAGCCGCAAGATACCAATCTCCGGATCGATTGGGCCAACCTTTTCGACTTCTGCATCAGGTGGCAATGAGTAAGCGTGCCGCACGTCGACGACTTTTCCACCCTTGAGAACCAAACGGCGATTCTCTTGAATCTGATTTTCAAACCCCTTGCCGACGCCACAATGAACGGGCACAAGTGATTTCGCTGCCTTTTGAACCGCGTCAAACGCTAGTTCTTCGAGATCCGTTCTTACTATGCCATGGCAGTGGCTGGCATTGACGATCAAGCTAGATGGCAAAATACCGAGTTCCGTTTCGATCCGTTTGCGAACATTCGGCAGAAAATCATGATTGATTCGTCCGATCTCGCCAATCGCCACCGCATCGATTGCCATCATGACGAGTGATTCATCACCCGATTTTAGCAACAACACTTTTGCGAAAAGCGGATCATTTACGGGGCCGGCGTCGTAGTCGGTGATGTCGACTTTCGATATTCCGGCCAGCATTTCGGCCGCGCAAGAGCCGATCGAACCGCAGCAAAATAGCGTTACGGCCATGAGCATCCGCAGCGAAACGAAGGCAGTATTCGGGACGGCCGGCCGTTGTAACGTACACTTATCCCGCGATGACGCTTCGTTGATGGCTGGATTGCAAACGTAAATGGGCAACATGCGTATGTCTCCGTCGGCGGGATCGAAAGGTGGGATAGGACCGTAGGGCAGACCCGTGTTGAATCGGACCATCAACACAGTGAATCGATCTATGATAAGTTACTCACGCCAGTCGAGCAGCGCATTGCGAAAAATGTTCTCGCACGGTCGACTTTAAGAATTGGCTCGAACCAGAAACTTAAAAATCCCCCATTTGGTCGCCAACAATATGCCACACCCGGTTTGTTTGTTTTGTTTTAAGGCCACGATTGCTATTGCGGGCTTTTTGTGTGTCTGGGCTATTCGAAGCGATGCGAACGAATTGCCACAACCACCAACAGTGGATCGTCGGTTAGCCGAATTGATCCAACCGCTGATCGACGCCCACGACGGAAAGATCGGCTTGGCGATCAAGCATCTGGGTAACGGCAATGGGTTTGTTTATCGCGCCGACGATCCGATGCCGACGGCCAGCCTAATAAAAATGGCGGTTATGGTGACGGCATATGACCAGATTCACGCTGGCACGCTGTCACGTACTTTGCCAATCGCACTGAAGGAACAGGATAAGGTTCCCGGATCGGGGATTTTGACCGCGCATTTCAGCGAAGGAACGCAATTGTCGCTGCGTGATGCGATTCGGCTGATGATGGCTTACTCGGACAACACGGCAACGAATCTTGTGGTTGACCAGATCAGCTTGCCCGCAACGGCCACTTTGATGAAAAGTTTAAACCTTCCCAATACACAATTGCACAGCAAAGTTTATCGCCGCGACACTTCGATCGATCTCGAAAGAAGCAAGCAGTTTGGTCTTGGCAGCACCACAGCCGCGGAGACGATCGCGATGCTGGAATGGATCGATCGTGGCCAAATCATCAATCGTGAAATCTGTGATGAGATGCTGGAACATCTTTATGCCAATCAAGATTCCAGCAAATTGGCAAGATCGTTGCCGGCCAAAGTTCGGGTCGCTCATAAGTCGGGCGACGTCAATGCGTCGCGTTGTGATGCGGGTCTGGTCGACGGCCCCCAGGGGCGAATCGCGATCTGTGTCTTGACAGACGAAAATGCCGATCGCAGTTGGTCCGACAATAACGCAGCGCTGAAGTTGATGGGTGAAATCGCCGCCGTCACGTATCGTCATTACTATCCCGAAGCTTTCAACGCGGCGTCGTCCGTGGATGGGACAGAAAAGCACCTGCGCATCGGTTCGGGCGGTTTAGAAGTCGAGTCAATTCAGCGAACGCTCAATGCCAAACTGGTTCCTTCACCGCAGCTTGATATCGATGGCGACTTTGGATCTGCGACCGAACAAGCGATGATGCGATTTCAAGAATCGGCCGGACTTACCGCCACCGGCATCGTGGACGAAGCAACCAAAGCGGCGCTCGGGGCACCGGTTGCGACCGAATCCGCTGCCGCCACGGCACCCTTGATCGACGAAGCAGCGGATAAAGAGAAAGCTAAGGAAACGCTCGATGGTCCGCCAGTAGTCAGTTGTAAAGCGTGGGCAATCGCTGATGCACAGTCGGGTGATCTGTTATTCGAGTACCAGGGGAACAAGCGGCTTGATAACGCCAGTACGACTAAGTTAATGACGGCCTGGTTGGTCGCGAAACTCGCTGCGGTGGACCCATCGATACTGGATGAATCGATCACCTTCTCAAAGCGAGCCGACGAAACAAGTGGTTCTACTGCGGGGATCCGCACCGGTGAGAAGGTCCGGGTTGGTGATTTGCTGTACGGACTGTTGCTTCCGTCGGGTAATGATGCTTCGGTCGCACTAGCGGAACATTTTGGCAGTCGATTCGCATTGCCGACGGATGACGCCCCAAAAAACCTGTCGGCCGAAGAATCTTACGACATGTTTGTGAAAGCCATGAACGAAGAAGCCCAAGCGTTAGGGCTTAAGCAAACCGGATACGCGAACCCACACGGATTGACCGCCAAGGGACATGGTGCCAGTGCCGTGGATCTTTGCCAGCTTGCCGCAAAAGTGTTACAAGATCCGACTCTCGCTCCGATTATTTCGAATCGGCGTTATCTATATAAAGTGCAGACGTCCGATGGCGGATCACGCGATCTTGTTTGGCGAAATACCAATCAGTTGTTAGATATCGAAGGTTACGATGGATTGAAAACCGGCACGACCAATGCAGCCGGCGCCTGCTTGGTCGCCAGCGGAAATCGCGATGGAAAGCGATTGATTGTTGTTGTGTTGGGGGCGAGCGGATCAGAAGCTAGGTATGCCGATTCAAGGAACCTGTTTCGTTGGGCTTGGGCCGAGATTGGGAAACGATAATCGATCGGATTGAATGTCGTTACGAATCACGTTTACATTTTAGAATTTCAATGTCTCACCCGTATGGATTCTTAAGCCTATTGCCGCCGATCATTGCGATCGTGTTGGCGATCTTGACGCGCAAAGCGGTGTGGTCGCTGTTCGCGGGCTTGTTAGTCGGTTCGCTGTTGATGCGACACGGAAATCTGGCCAATGCGATTTACGATTTATTCGAAGTCCATTTGTGGCCCACACTGATTGACCCTGGCAAATTGCGTGTATTTAGCTTCACGCTCCTGATGGGCGGACTTGTCGGGTTGATCATTCGTTGCGGCGGCATGAAAGGTTTTGTTGAACTGATATCGCCGCTTGCGAAAACCCGTCGCGGCGGTCAATTGACGACTTGGGCAATGGGTTGGGTGATTTTCTTTGATGACTATGCCAGCAGTATTCTGTTGGGCAATACGCTTCGCCCGGTTTGCGACCGCTTAAAAATCTCTCGCGAGAAACTCGCTTACATTGTCGATTCAACGGCGGCACCGATCGCGGGGCTATCGTTGCTGTCCACTTGGGTCGCGGTCGAAATTGATTACATTCGCGAAGGTCTTGCAGGGATTGGTGATCCGTCGGGGTTCAATGCAGTGGAGTTGTTCGTCGCTAGCATCCCGTATCGGTTTTATGTTCTGGGGTCGCTTGTGTTAGTCGCGCTCGTTGCAATCATGGACCGTGATTACGGGCCAATGTTAACGGCTGAGCGGCGGCGTGTTGCAGATGATGGCCGGCGGAGCGTCGGCGATCGAGTTTTTTTGGAAAGTTCAGCCGACGTTGAAGACGCGGAACTGAGTGCGGATAACGTCAAAGCGTCTCATTGGATCAATGCACTCGGACCAATCGCGGTGACAGTTGCCGTTGTTATCGCCTTGATATATATCACCGGTGCGACGGCTTTGAAAAGTAAGGGGGTGCCTGAAGATCAGCTTTCTCTGCGCCAGATCGTTGGTTCCGCTGATTCTTCTGTTGCGCTGCAATACGGATCGCTGGTCGGTTTGGTTGTTGCCGTATTACTTTGCCGTTTCCAAAACCTACTCAATACGCGTCAGATCATGCGATCGATCCAACAAGGTGCTGCGGTGGTAATCCCTGCGATTGCAATCCTTTGGTTCGCGTCGGCGCTGTCGCGAATGACGGGCGATCGTGATGCAGGTGGTGTAGTGTCGATAAACGAAAGCGGTGAACAAACTTTTTCACATCGTGACCAGCGGCTTTATACCGGCGCATATCTGGCGGGAATCATCACTGACGGCGAAGGCAGCGGCCAAGCGAGCATGACGTTAAAGCTGTTGCCAACCATCACGTTCATATTGGCCGGAATCGTTTCGTTTTGCACCGGAACGAGTTTTGGAACAATGGGAATGCTGATCCCGCTGGTGCTGACGCTTTGTTACAACTTGCTTTCGGCCGGTGGCGAAGCGGTATCGCCGAATGACCCGCTGTTACTTGCGACGTTGGGAGGCGTGCTGGCCGGGGCGGTGTTCGGCGACCATTGTTCGCCGATTTCTGACACGACGATTCTGTCGTCGCAAGCTTGTGGGTGTGACCACATCGCGCACGTGATCACACAATTGCCTTATTCCCTGACCATGGCAACGGTTGCGATAGTGTTGGGCACGCTGCCGATCGGATGGGGAGTATCGCCGTTGGTATTGCTGCCGCTTCAGGTTGT
The DNA here is from genome assembly GCA_003506095.1 of Planctomycetaceae bacterium. Classification (GTDB taxonomy): domain Bacteria; phylum Planctomycetota; class Planctomycetia; order Pirellulales; family Pirellulaceae; genus UBA6163. The sequence continues at coordinate 9,035 of DNWZ01000672.1, forward strand.
TGCTTTGATTGTTATCCTGATGTTGTTTGGCAAGAAGGTTGAAGAAAACCGATAAGGTTTCGCTGGCTTTTGATGCCGCGTTATCGGCCTAGTTTCAGTGTGCTCAATCCGCCATCGACGGCAATTGTTTGTGCGGTCACCCACGATTGTTCGGGGGCGAGCAACCAGTGGATCGCCGATGCGATGTCGGCGGGTGTGCCAAGGCGCCCCAGTGGGTGCATCGACCGCGAGGCCTCAGCACTGCGTTCATTGGACCAAACTCGCTCAGTAAGCGGCGTTTGGGTCAATCCCGGCGCGATCGCGTTGACCCTTACACCTGCCGCAGCATAGGTCGCCGCAGCGGAGCGAACCAAACCTTCGATCCCTGCTTTGACTGCAGAGATCGCTTCGTGATTGACCAGCCCGATCGATGCGGCACCGCTGCTGAGCAATACTAATGAGCCGCCACCGGACTTTCGCATCGTCGGCGCAGCGGATCGAACCAATCCGAACGCGGTCGTCAAATTTTGCGAAACGGTTTGCTGCCAATCCTCGAAGGATGTTAAGTGCGCGGGCTTGAGGATCAACGAACCCGCCAAATTAACCGCACCATCCAATTGCCCAAACTCATCGACGCATCGCTGCACTGCCGCTGCGGTCGCAGTCCAATCGCTAGCATCGAAAACCGCCATGGGCTGGCCGGTCTGGGCGGCTAGCGTGGCCAGCGTTGTTTCGGAGCGTCCGCACAACAAGACGCGATTTCCACCAGCGACCAGTCGTCGCGTCAGTTCGCTGCCGATTCCACCGGCGGCACCGATGATTAAGTAAGCTTGTGTCATTGAGAGAAAATTCAAAGCGGGTAAAGTCGGAATGTTTCTGCGGGGCCTCCGATTGTGACTCCCGCCTTTGTGGGACATGATAGAACGGTTGGCAACCACGCGACAGTTGAACCGAAAAACGCATCCACGATCGACCGATCGAATATTTTTTGCGCCCTGTTTACGGCGGTAACTTGCCTGATCGATCGGTGGCAGCCCACTGGCAACTCGACCAAAACGGCCGCAAGGTTGTGCCTGCACTGACAGCCATTGCGAATCGGGATCGAACCCTTTTTCGGATTGGCTCTTAAAACACATTTCGCCCTGGGAAACGAATCTATGAACGTGATGCTCGTATTGTTGGCGATTGCTGGAGCCGCAATCGTCGTTGTTGTGCTGGTTTTGATGTACGGAGTCGGTATTTACAACCAGTTGGTGACGCTGCGAGACCGAGTTGACAACGCGTTTTCACAGATCGAAGTGCAATTGAAGCGACGTCACGACTTGATTCCCAACTTAGTCGAAATCGCCAAAGGTTACATGGCTCATGAACGGGACACGCTAGAAGCGGTCATCAAGGCTCGAAATCAAGCGGTCAGCGGGTTACAAGGGGCATCGGCAAACGCGGGCGACCATACCGCGATGATGGCGATGGCCGCTGCGGAAAAAGGTCTTTCCGGCTCTCTAGGCCGCATGTTTGCGCTCGCCGAATCGTATCCCGATTTGAAGGCGAACCAGAACATGATGCAGTTGACAGAAGAGCTGACCTCCACGGAAAACAAAATCAGTTTCGCGCGGCAAGGTTATAATGACTCAGTCACGTCTTATAACATCTACCGAAAATTGTTTCCACAATTGTTGGTCGCGGGCATGACAGGGCACACCAACGACCGTGACTTGTTGGAGTTTGACAGCGAAGCGATCAAAGACGCGCCTAAGGTTTCATTCGGCTGATGACAACACAGTTTTTCGAGCGTCAAGATACCGCCCGAACCAACACCATTTGGCTGGTTGTTCTGTTCGCGATCGCCGTCTTGGGTATGGTGGCATTGACCAGCAGCCTCGGGTTGGCCGTCGGTATGGCGATGGACAACAACTCGCCAGCGGGATCGCGAGAAGTGCCAGCGGAAAAGATCAATCCCTGGTTGGTCGCGTTGATTGCTGGTGCCGCAACTGTGTTGGTGATCCTCTTTGGCAGCCTTTATCAGGTGACCGCACTGCGATTTGGCGGCGGAACCCGTGTTGCCGAAACTGTCGGGGGCAGGCAAATCTTGGGTGATACTCAAGACCCGGCGGAGCGACGATTGATGAATATCGTTGAAGAAATGGCGATCGCGTCGGGCACGCCCGTGCCGCCGGTTTATTTGCTGGAAGAGCATGCGATCAATGCTTTTGCCGCCGGTTACTTGCCAGGCGACGCCGTTATTGGTGTCACGCGCGGCGCGATCAACACGCTCAGTCGAGACGAGTTGCAAGGCGTGGTTGCGCACGAGTTTTCGCACATCCTAAATGGTGATATGCGGATGAACATTCGCATGATCGGCATCTTGCATGGGATCTTACTGCTCGGATTGATCGGGCACATCCTGCTGCGATCGATTCATTTTATGGGAGGTCGGTCCGATAATGACAAAGGACGTGCTGGGATTATTATGGCGATGGTGACTGCTGGTCTGGCTTTGATCATCATCGGTGGAATCGGATCATTCATTGGCGGATTGATTAAGGCTGCGGTTTCACGCCAACGTGAATACTTAGCGGACGCTTCGGCGGTGCAGTTCACGCGCAACCCATCCGGGATTTCGGGCGCACTGAAGCGAATCGGCGGATTCACGAAACATGGCATGTTGGAGCATCCCAACGCGGGTATCGCCAGCCACATGTATTTCGCGCAAGGGATTTATGAGGGGCTGACCGGATTGCTGGCCACGCACCCGCCGCTTGAAAAGCGAATCCGCGCGATCGAACCGAATTGGGATGGCGGTTTAGTCAGCGACAAAGCAACCAATCCGGCGTCGCAAAACGCATCACAGCCTCGTGGTGGTCGCCGCAGTGCGGCATCTGCGATCGGCAGTGCGGCTTCGGGTTTTGCAGGCAGCGGTTCGGTTCAACCGGCGATTGGCGACGATCGCTTGGGCGACCCGAGCCGGTTTGGTGGCGAAGAAGACGTTGTTTCACTGCCAGCGGTTTTGTCAGCGACCGAGCAGATTGGTGCGCCAGAGATGGCTCATCGCCAATACACCGCGCGGTTATTGAAAAAGATCGATCCGACGATAACGGCCGCCGCACGTGAAGCCTATTCGGCTCGTGCTTTGGTGTTTGCATTGTTGATCAATGATGAGCCTCAAGTGCGTGACGCTCAATATGCAATGTTGCAGCAGATGATTTCTGAGGACGTTGTCGTGCTGACGCGAAAGCTTGTCGTCAAAGTCGCAGAGATTCCCGCTGCGGCTCGATTACCGTTGGTCGACCTGTCGCTGCCGATGTT
>DNWZ01000196.1 GCA_003506095.1 Planctomycetaceae bacterium
AAACTGGCGAAGTCTTGTCGGCCACAGATCAACCGCGCCGCGTCGGCCATCGCCTGTACATCGATCGGCCCGGGAAGATGCCAACGATATCGGTATTCAAACGCATCCCGCACTCCGCCGATACGAATCTGGTATCGATAGCGTTTGCCGGCTGCATCACGAATGGCGTGAAAATTTTGGTCGGCATCTACGATTTCTGATATGGAGATATCATTGGGCAGCTTACTATTAAGTGCTCGCGCCAGATCGCTTGCCGATGCACGCCAATGGTCGATTGAAAAACTGGCGACCTGGCCGATCGCATGCACACCGGAGTCGGTTCGACCGCTGCCGGTCACACGCGCCCGTTGGCGACAGACTTGTTCGATCGCCTTTTCGAGCATCGATTGAATCGTTTGCCGGCGCAATTGCACCTGCCAACCGGCATACTGGGTCCCGTCGTAAGCGACGGTCATCTTGAAGGTTCGATTCATCAGGCGACGTCAAACGAGCGACGCCTGTTTGACCAACAATTCCGCGATTTGGACGGCATTGGTCGCGGCCCCTTTGCGAAGGTTGTCACTGACACACCAAAACGCCAGCCCATTGGGACTGCTGATATCTTTGCGCAGACGGCCGACAAAAACATCATCGCGTCCTTCGCAGTCTCGCGGCATCGGATATTGTCGCGAGCCCAAATCGTCGACCAAGGTTACTCCTTCGGCACTGGCAAACAGCTCGCGAGCGCGTTCAAGCGAGATCGGTCGTTCGGTTTCGACCATGATCGACTCGCTGTGCCCAATCGCCACAGGAACGCGAACGCAAGTCGGGCAGACCAGAATCTCATCGTCGCCCATGATCTTTCGCGTTTCATATACCATCTTCATTTCTTCCGACGTATACCCCTGCTCTTTCTCGCCACCGATCTGAGGAATCAGATTAAAAGCGATCGGATATTGAAAGACTTTGGGTGGTTGAGCCTGGGCATCTAAGTTCGCACGCGTGCTGGTTCGCAGTTCTTCGCTACCGCTGAGCCCTGCCCCGCTGGTCGCTTGGTAGGTACTGACCACGACACGACGCACGCGGGCTTCGCGATGCAGCGGAGCGAGCGCGACAACCATTTGAGTGGTGCTGCAATTGGGGCTGGCGATGATCCCCTTATGGCTCCGCGCCGCCTCGGGATTCACTTCGGGAACCACCAACGGCACATCCGCCTTCATTCGCCAGTAACCGCTCTCATCGATCACCACCGCGCCAGCCTTAACCGCCCACGGCACAAACTCCGCAGCGACTTCATCGGGCGTGCTGGCAATGACCAGGTCGACACCTTCGAACGCGGATGGTTCCATCAACTCGACCGTGATGGTTTGGTCACCGAACTGAACTTTAGAACCTGCCGAGCGCGATGATGCGAGTAACCGCAAACGCTTATGAGGAAAGTTTCTTTTTGCTAATTCATCAAGGACAATGCGGCCGACCGCGCCGGTGGCGCCAACAAGTGCAACGGTATCGTACACGACAGATCGCTCTAGAGTATGGGAGATTAAATGGGTAAGAATGGGAAATTAGAGCCTACTAAAAAAAGGGGCTGGCCCTTTCAAGATAGCCCGATCATTTGGTCGCTTTTTCGACCGCCTTGGGCAATTCGTCATCGACCAGTCCATAGCCGCCGCGTCCGTTTAATACGCGAGTCTCGACTTCATTGATCGTATTAGGAGCTGACGCTTCCCAAAACTTTGAAATCGTTTCTTTATCAAGCTTCTCATAAGATCGGAACAGGCGGAAGCCGACACCGCGGGCCGGATCGGATGTGAACCACCAGGGGCTGCGGGGAAAGTTCGGGTCTTCTTCTTTCCAAACTTCGTCATCCGAACCCAAACGCACGGCGGCGCGCAGTTCTTCGGCATCCATTTCCCAACTGCCACCACGGACGACGCAAGGTGAAGATTCGGTGGGCCAATTGACCGCTCGCGTCGCATCAACACCCCCCTGCTCTTTCATCCACTTTGCCAACCACGCGTTTCCGTCTTCGGTGTACTGATTGACGGTCCACTCGGCGACATTGCCATGCATGTCGTGCAAACCGAATGCATTGGGCTTCTTGGTACCGACCAAACCCGGTCCGGCATCCGAGTTATCGAAGTACCAAGCGTAATCGTCGATCGGCTCGGCATCGTCGCCCCAGTGATAGGCGGTTTCCGATCCAGCGCGACAAGCGTATTCCCATTCGGCTTCGGTTGGCAGGCGATACTGATTGTGCGTTAGCAGGCTCAACCATTTTGAGTACTGCTGGGCCGCGTACTGGGTCATCGTGACGGCCGGCTGATCCGGTTCCTCGCCATATTCATAAGTAAACGAAGGGTCATACAGTTCGGTCGGTGCGGTAATCGCGTCGGCTTTGTTTTCGTCCGTGACCAGTCGTGTACCGGCCGCTTCGAACTCTTTGAAAATGGCGTACATTCGCATGTACTCTTTGTATTCGGCCCAGCGGACTTCGGTCTTGGCGACCCACATCGGGGCGACCTTGATTTCGACTTGCGGCCCTTCGTCATCGCGTTTCTCACCGTCACTTTCGCCAGCGCCAAACTTGAACGAACCACCGGGCACCGGAATCATTTCGAATTGGATGTCGGTACCGGGGATTCGCTCGGAGTAAGGCACCATGAACTTGCCATCGACTTCGACGAACGGACCAGACGCCGGTTTCTCGGTCGCGATTCCGGCAATCTTGTCGGCGACCACGGGCGGTTGGGCCAAAACCGGCTTGCTGGTGGTTAAACAAAAAGCCAAGGCGACAAAAAGAGCGACAGTAAATAAACGGCTCATTGATTTCGGTTGCGAAAGGAAAGAAGTCATCAAGCAAGCAATGCCTGGAGACGTGGTTACGGGCGGAGCGGCGTTCGGCGCATTGGATGCCTGAACGCAACGGCACCGAGATATCGGTATGACCAGTATAGTCAACGGCTTCGGAATGATCAGGCCCGGTCAGAACTTGACTTTTTTTCTCGTGCTCGCCTCCATTCATCCAGCCGTTTTGAGACGTTCATCGCCAAGGCAAACGCAGCCATCTTTTGAGCGAATTTCCGTGACACGTTTGAATTGTCGCGCAAACTTCGTTAGTCGCCGGAAAGATACGGCGTGGCTTTGATGGCGTTGCCAGAACGATCTGACGCTGCCGCTGAAGTTTCTTCCTCCCAACACATTAACAACGGCCCACTCATGATGATGCGAACCGTATTCTCCCTTAGCTTGTTGATCCTCCCGGTTTCGATGGTGATCGCCAATGATCAAGCGACCAGTAAAACGGATGCTGATTTTGCGATGTTGGTACGAAACCATGGATTTGTGAATCCTTCCCTGATCCAGAACGCTGACGAAGTAACGGTCGGCGAGATCGCCGCTGCGGCGGACGCGATTGTGGAAGAAGCGCCAGCGGCCCCCGCTGCTGAAGCGATCGTAGAATCGTCGGATGTTCCTGTGCCGATGGCTGACGATGCGATGCCCGAAGGCACTGTCGATAGCGAAGGTGGCTACGAAGCTCCGATCCGCCAACAGCACCACCATTATTCCGCACCCCAACGCCGCTCGTCACGCGGCGGGGTTTTCAGCGAATTGATGGAACTGGAACGCCGCAAGAACGCTTGGTTGAAGCGAACGTTCCTTGGACGATAGAGGAACTTTGATTGTTCTTTTAAATATCCAGGCTAGCGGGCGGTAATGCTTTCTGGCCTGGCACCAACTGTGACTTTTAGAGCGATGGTTTCGTCGCCACGGCGAACATCGAGCACGACTCCCGTACCGGCGGCCAAATTTCCAGCCATTCTCATCAAGTGCCCGACATCTTTGATTGCTTGATTATCTAGCCGCAAGATGATGTCTCCCGCCCGGGCCCCTGCTCGGGCGGCGGGACTATCCTCACCGGCGATTGCCGTGATCACTGCCCCGCGAACACGATAGTCAACTCCGAAAAAATCCTCTTCGGACACCTCGTCCAAGGCTAGTCCCAACCAACCGCGGTCCACTCGGCCGGTTTTTTTCAACCGCTCGTAAACCGTTTTGGCGACATTACTGGGGATCGAAAAGCTGACGCCCCGAAAGGTATCGCCCACGATTGCCGTATTGATGCCGATTAACTGGCCACTGGCATCAACGAGTGGCCCGCCACTGTTGCCGGGGTTGATCGCCGCGTCGCTTTGCATGAAGTCTTGGTAGCGACTGCTCGCCTTGACGACGCGATTCTTGCCGCTCAGAATCCCGAAAGTGACCGTTCGATCCAGGCCGAACGGGCTGCCTACTGCCCAAACCGGCGAACCGACTTCGCATAAATCACTGTCCGCCCACGTGATCGGAATCAAACGGTCGGCCTCAATCTTCAAAAGTGCTAAATCGGTTAACTCGTCGGTTCCGACAATCTTTGCTGGCACGCGTCGGCCGTCACTCAAACCGACCAAAATTCGATTTCCCTCGGCAATCACGTGATAATTCGTCATCACATAGCCCTCGGCATCGATTACCACCCCACTGCCCTGGTCGGGTATCGCTTGAGAACCATCGCTAAAACCGCCGCCCAGTAAGTTTGCGATTCGTGCGCTCGCTTCGTTGGAAACTCGGTTGACTTCGATGTGAACAACACTCGGTCCGACCTGATGCGTCACCATTTGATAGGCTTGGCTGAGCGCCCCTAGCGAGACGTTTTTCAGCCCGTCGCCACTCGCTTCGTATTTCGCACGCAATTCGCCACGATGCCAGGCATAGCGAGCCTCTTCAACGATCGTCGGCATCGCGAATCGTGCCGCACCGAGCATCATCGCCATCGCGAACAGAAAGAACAGCGTTTGTCCCAGCGCCGTGGTACCAACCGAATCCGTCCGACGCGACGGGTTTGTGTCGACGGATACGGCAGGCGGCGTTGATGGCAAAGATTTTAAGGACGACAGTGCATCGATCGGCGGTTGGCACCTTGTTTCGGAGGTGTCGATCTGGTCCGAAGAGCGGGCGAGCGAGTGCGCAGCAAGCAACGACATTTGCAAATCGCCTTGAGTTCCGGCCGCAAGCTGTGTAGGCGACAAGCCTTCGCCACCCAAAGCTTTGGCTGCGGACGGCTCTGATTCAGACTGCCATTGAAACTCGCTCATCAATCATCACTCCCAAGCTACCGGATTGACCCGAAGTCGCATTGTAGACGCCTCGCCACCCTCGCAGTCAAATCTTTTCCGCGCAAGGCTGCTATTTTCCATTAGCGATTGATCATTTTGAGGCCACCCAATCGTCAAATTGTTCGAAAACCCTTTTTCCCTGAAAACTCATCGGCCACAACCCGAGCTTGCCTTGGTCGGGCAATGATCACGACCAGAACGCAATCGCACCCCTCGCTTCATCGTCCGCCCGCCGTAGTCGGGCGGAAAAACGGCGATACGGAAGGTTCGCGCTTAGAAATTTCCAAACCCTGGCTTGATTGCATTGTCGGATTTGTCGTACTGAAAGTTCGATCGTTCGCAGTTACGCTGAAGCGGCGAATCGATTGATGCAGCGCGGCATATTTTGCCTAGGCGGCAAAATCCTCAAGATTGCCCGTCTGGGTCGCCGATCTATGCCGAAAGAAGCGATTGTGCGGTCGATTGCGAAGTTGCGTAGATTGAACTTCGCCCCACGAGTCAAGGAATGATGTCAATGCTTACACCGCGTGAAAACACGTCTATCGTCAAAGCTCCGGTGCTGTTTCGTTTGCCTCATTTGCAACGCGCCGCCGCTGCGAAGGCGACTGCTGCGAGCCTTGGTGGTTACAGCGGCGAAAGATTTGACGTCGCGACCAGCCAACCGGTCCCGAATGCCGCGATCACGACACCCGTTGCTGCCAGTCCCCCCATCGTTGGCCATTCGCCCGACTTGGTGGAACGCGAGAAATCCGCGACGCCGTCCAAGGCTGTTGCCACACCGGTTCAACCAGAACGCTTGACCGCAACCGACCAGTCGTTCGTGACCCGCTGGGGTTTTGAGATCAAGCGGTCCATCATTTTGCTGGCAGCGTTGGCTTTGTTGTGGGGCGCTTGGGCGCTGGGCCAGAGATCGGCGACAGCTCCGCGCGATGAAAGCAACCTTGCGGAAATCGATGAAGTCGAATCGGCTAGCGTCACGCAATCGGTCGCCGCGAATGATTCAAAGGCCCAGCTTGCTGTTGAGCTTCCGGACACACCGCGGGTCGCCCAGATCGTTGAACCGACGGTGAACTCGTCGGGCTCATCCGATGCTTTCTCACCCGTTACCGAACCGAACACCAGCGATCGCTTTGCTAACGCCGGAGACGCCGCAATCGGCACTGCCGCGCCGACAGCAGTCTTCGCGGGCAGCGATGAAGCCACGTCCGATTTTTCAAAGCTCTCGCTCGACGCACTTGAACCACCCAGCAACGGCGAGTTCTATGGTGACTATGACCTCGGCGAACCGGCAACGTCTTCGGCGCAGAAGCCGCCCCTAACGACGGATACGAACGCGTTGAACCAAACCGCATTGAACCAGCCCGCAACGAGCACGCCGACAGAAGATTCGTTACCGACGGCGACAAACTTCGTTCCATCGGCCACGCCTCAATTGCCTGGATTTGATCCGAACAAGGTCGGAGATGTTGGCAACACTGCCCCCGTCAATCGCCCTGCCCTTTCATCGACTCCCAAAGGCATCACCGACTGGTCACGCTATCTGCCTGGTGCCGGCGGCAGCGGCTCGATTCGGGCCGTATCGGCAACTCAAGCGATAGGCGGGGCAACAGACGATGCCGAATCGTCGGATACCCAAGCAATTTATCTGGAAAAAAATGATCCCGAGTCGCCAAACGTTGGTGTTGCACCCTATTACCGTTAATCGCTATGACCATCGTGCAAGCGATCAGCAAGTTGGGTCATTCGTAGACGTGAACCGATGTGCCGGGAAAATACTAGGAACGGAGTCCTGTAATGAGCGTAATCGATCAAGCCTTTGTAAAAGCCTTTTCGCGTCGCACTCAGCCGAGTTCGATGGGCGAATCGGCCTTGCAGGTCGCTGACAAGATCGCTTCACCGCCAGACGTTTCCATCCATCCACAATCCGAGCAATCGGCAATCGTCTGGGTCGATGCGGTCGCCGATCAGTATTTGCGACGCGACGAATCGCAAAAGCTGGTACCGCCACAGTCACGCAGTCGCACCGGGTCGCCAGCATCGGCCAGCCTTTCCAATCATGGCGGTGAAATCCGCAGTCGCGGTTCGCGTCCTGCGTTTCAACCGATCACGCAACAACGCCCGGCGATTGAGCCAACTGCGCCGACAAGTCCATCATCACCCTCTCCGCAAACGCGGATCGATGCTGGTCATCCACCCGCAGCGATGCTTGACATGCACGCACCCGCCACTGGCAATGTGAACGGCGATCTTTTGCAGTTCGCCACCCTGCCCTGGATCGAAGCTTCATCAACCCTGTTCGAAACGCCACTGCATCCAGCGGTTTCTGGGCCGTACTATTCGGATACGGTAGTCGTTCAGGAAAACTACCTACCGACGCCCCTGGCCGCGCCATCCAAACCGCTGGCCTCGGTGTCTCAACCCACTGCACCCGCACCAACTGCGCCCGCTGTATCGGTGCCGAACGTTGCCCCGCAGAAACCGATCACACCGACTCAGCACGCCGCAGCCCCCAAAAGACCATCGGGTACACAGCCCACCATCCAACCCACAGTCCAACCGTTCGCGGCCGTATGGGAAGTCGATGCATTCGAGTTCTCGGATACCGTGATCGCGTTATTTGGCGATGCCGGGTTGATCAAGTCGATCGGATTTCCGCTCGATCGTGCGGTCAGCGAAGGACTGCAAACCTTGTTAATCACCAGCGTCGAAGCAGGCGCTGGACGCACCACGGTTGCGACCGGAATCGCGATCGCCGCTGCAACGGCGGGNNACGGGTCGCGTTGGTCGACGCGACGATGGCAACAGCCACTGCTTCAGCCACCACGGACGGATCATCACTGGCGGATACATTAAACCTTGACATCCAATTCGGTTGGATCGAAGCCGTTCGAGGCGGCATTTCGATCGCGGAGACCGCAATCCACTCGATCGAAGATCAATTGACGGTGTTGCCACTGGTTTTGCCACGAGCCGGTTTGCCGCCAACCGCCGACGAGTTTTCTCGTGTGATTCAGAGGCTCCGTCAGGCCTTTGACTTGATCGTCATCGACGGTCCACCTTGCACCGAAGCCTCATTCCGACCTTTGGTTTCGCCTTCAAGCGGATCCAACGCAATCGATGCGACGATCCTGGTTCAAGACATGCGACAAGTTTCCGCTGATCAATCCTCTCGCGTGATGGAAACACTTCGGCGAGACGGAATCAATGGTCTGGGTATTGTTCAAAATTTTGTTTGATTTGCAATCATCGATCACTTCAGCGGCTGCGTGATCGATCCTGGCGAGCCTGCTGTAGAAGGTACTGGAATAGCGATGTACGAAAGTTATTGGAATCTGAGCGGCAGTCCGTTCGAGAACTGGGGCGAAGAAGACTTCTATTTCCCATCCGAAGTTCACGAGACGGCACTGCTGCAAATGCAGTACATGATTGAAAGTCGCCGAGCGGCTGTGGCGCTTTGTGGCGATTGCGGAATGGGCAAATCTTTGCTTGCAGAGATGTTAGCCGACCGATTATCCGAATCCGAAACGCCGATCGCACGCGTCGTTTTTCCACAACTCAGCGGCGAACAGCTTCTAGGTTACATCGCCGACGAACTGACTGGTCAATGCGGCCCAGTCGATGAACCACCGCGACTGACGCTGCGTCGGCTAGGCGATTTTCTCGGTGATAACGTCGACCAAAAACGCCATGCGGTTTTGATCGTCGACGAAGCTCATTTGCTTAACGGTCCTGATCAGCTCGAGACGCTCCGCTTGCTGCTGAACCTTCGCCATGATCGCCATCGTGGCGAAGCGGCGATGACGCTCGTGTTGGTTGGCCAAACAACATTGCTCACCAACATCGAACGGTTCCGCGCACTGGACGATCGTGTGGCGACCAAGTGCTTGCTGAACCGGTTTACGGCCGAACAAACAACGCACTATGTCGAACACCGACTCCATCAAGCCGGCGGTGATTGCGACACACTGTTTTCACCCGAAGCGATTGAATCGCTGCATTTGCGAGCGATGGGTATTCCACGTCGCATCAACCGCTTGGCCGACCTGGCGTTGATGGTCGGGTTTGCTGAAGAAGCCCAACGAGTTGAAGTTCGCCATATCGAAGGCGTACACCAAGAATTGGTTGCGGCTTGATCTTTGCAGCGATCAGATAACTTTGATAGACGACGATCGGCTGTTGAGGCAAACTCAACAACCGGCCTGTTCGGATTTCCGGAAACATGGATGAATCGACCGATGCAAAGCGTAAACGTGAACTGTTCAATGCGGCGATTTTTGCCAGCGCTGGGCACGACGCTTTTAATGATCGTGATCACCGGTTGTCACGATGGCCCGATGTACGGAATGAAAGCCGCAAACCCCTTCTACTCGATGAAACAGTGGAAGGCCGACGAAGCCTATGGCCCAACCGACCATGTGCGGCGGCAAGAATTGACAAAACTTGCCGACATGATGGCAACGCTGCCAACGGAACGTCAGAGCTATTGGTTCACCCATCTTCGCGGTGTAATGGAAAATGACGAGAACCCCGAAATGCGCCGATTGGCGGTTCTAGCGGCTGGTAAAAGCAAAATCCCAGAATCAGCCGAACTGGTTTCCAGCGGATTAAAAGACGAAAGCCTGAAGGTGCGGTTGACCGCATGCGACGCGCTGGGCAATCGGCCCCAAGACCCCGAATCGACTCGTTTGCTCGCAGAAATTGCAGGCACCACCTCGGAACTCGATGTTCGCAACGCCGCTTATGCGGCTTTGGGAAAACACCAAAGCAAGGTCGCAGTCGATGCGTTAAGGCTCGCTTTAGACGATCGTGACCCAGCAACCCGCAGCCTTGCCGTTGCGAGCCTCCGCGGATCGACCGGCAAAAATTACGGTGATGACCCTCAATCTTGGATCGCAGCGCTGGATGGTCAGGACGTCCCCGAGCAGCCCGTTCAGGTGGCCGATCGGGTAATGAACCTTTTTCGATAGCGACGTGTTGTGTTGCGCCATGGTGCAACAAACGGTCAACTCCAGATCGTCCAAAACAACATTCTAAACCGCCCCACAGACGAGCGGCTCTGGCGATCACTGCGCCACTGGCTAGCGTGTCGGGCTGTTATTCCTGACAATTTCAAACTGGGGGCTCTGCTAACGCAAAGTCGCGGCTATGTTGTTCAGTTTGCCCAGCTGGCAAAACCGATTGTCCAACTGAAACCTGCTGAGATTGAATGTTTTATATCGCCATGTTCATTGCCGGTTTGGTCCTGATGGTCGTCGGCGCCGAACTGCTGGTTCGCGGGGCATCGAGGCTCGCGGTGATGATCGGCGTATCGCCGCTCGTGGTCGGCTTGACCGTTGTCGCATTCGGAACCAGTGCCCCAGAGTTCGCCGTCAGCATGAAGGCCGCACTCTCGGGCCAAGCCGATTTAACGGTCGGCAATGTTGTCGGCAGCAACATCTTTAATGTCCTGTTCATCCTCGGTCTGTCGGCTATCGTCACTCCCCTGATCGTCGCATCGCAATTGGTCCGCTTCGATGTGCCGCTGATGATCGGTGTATCAGTACTCGTGCTGCTGATGGCGATCGACCGCGAGTTCAGCCGTCTCGATGGGGCCCTGCTTTTCGCCGGATTGTTGGCCTACACCGGCGGCTTGATCTACTACAGCCGCCGCAAAGGCAAAGACTCGGTATCCGCCGAAGTCGCAGCCTTGGTAGGCGACATCGACCAGAAATCGCCCTTCGTCCGCGGCATTATCAATCTCGCGATCGTGGGAATCGGCTTGCTGATGCTCGGCCAAGGCTCAAGCTGGCTGGTCGACAGCGCCGTGGTGTTCGCTCAGTACCTGGAAATCAGTGAAGTCGTGATCGGCTTGACCGTGATTTCAATCGGCACTTCATTGCCCGAAGTCGTCACCAGCGTGATCGCAAGTTTGCGAAACGAGCGTGATATCGCGGTTGGCAATATCGTCGGCAGCAACCTTTTCAACCTGCTCGGTGTGCTCGGCTTGGCCGCCGCAGTCTCGCCACTGGGTGTCTCGGTCACGCCCGAGGTGATGTGGTTTCACTTACCCGTAATGGTCGCCGTCGCAATTGCCGCGATGCCGATTTTCATCACCGGCGGAACAATTTTTCGCATCGAAGGGGCCATGTTACTGGCCTACTACGTCGCCTACACAACTTATTTAGTGATGTTTGCGACCAACCACCAAGGGATCGACCTGTTACGCCAAGGAATGATCTACTTCGCCATTCCGCTGACCGTCATGACGATGGGCGTTTTAATGGCACAAGACATTCGCCGTCGGCGCTCGGCATCCCAAACCGACGCGTGACGGGCTGTTGATTTATTAACCCGTTGCGTCAGCGAGGGACCGGAACTGCTGACCCGACGACGGAGCAAAAACATGCCATCGCAACGCAATCGTTATTTCGCCGTTTCGACAAACCGCGTCTCGCGAACCACCGTGACTTTGATCTCGCCGGGATAAGTCAATTCCTGCTCAAACGCCTTGGCAATGTCACGACAAATCTTCGCCGCATTTTTGTCGTCCGCTTTCTCCGCATTGACGATCACTCGCAACTCACGCCCTGCCTGAATCGCAAACGCTTGCTGCACCCCCTCGAAACGCTTGGCGATGTGCTCCAGTTCTTCCATCCGCTTGACGTACCGTTCCAGCGATTCACGTCTCGCCCCGGGACGACTGGCGCTGCACGCGTCACCCGTGGCGACCAACATCGTGTAGGGATACTCGGTAACGATTTGATCGTGATGCCCCAACGCCGCATGCACCACTTCGGGCGATTCACCGCTGCGTCGCAACAGGTCGGCACCGATCTTCGGATGGCCGCCTTCCAATTCGTGATCGGCCGCCTTGCCGATATCGTGCAACAGCCCCGCTCGCCGGGCCAACGTCGCGTCCATCCCCAACATCTCAGCCAACAACCCCGAAATGAATGCCACTTCAACACTGTGGCGCAACACGTTTTGACTGTAACTGGTGCGAAAATGCAACTTGCCGAGCATCTTCAGCACNNTCGATTCGCGACGGATGGATCCGCCCGTCGTCGATCAATTTTTCCAGTGCCAAACGAGCGATTTCGCGACGCACAGGATCAAATCCACTGACAATCACAACCCCCGGCGTGTCGTCGATAATCAAGTCGACGCCCGTCGCCTTTTCGAACGCACGAATGTTGCGCCCTTCGCGACCAATGATCCGACCCTTCATATCATCATTGGGAATGTCGACCGTGCTGGTCGTCGAATCGGCCGTGTGAGCCGACGCGTAACGCTGGATCGCGGTCAGCAACATTTCACGACTCTTGGCGTCAATCGTCTCGCTCAACCGACGCTCGTGCCGCAGCAACATCGTGCCGATCTCGCCCTGCAATTCACGCTCCATCGACTCGATCAACTCCTTGGCCGCGTCTTGCTGGGTCAAGTTGCTGACACGTTCGAGCGCCTGGCGACGCTGCTGCAACACTTCGTCGATCTCAGCCTGCTTCGACTGGATCTGCTTCAACTGCGTGGCCAGTCGAATCTGCGTCCCTTCAAGTCCCCGCCGCTGTTTCTGCAAAGAATCCTCGACCTGGGTCAACTGTTCCTCGCGACGGTCAAGCTTCTCTTCGCGGGCCAATTGCGATTTGCGAGACTGTGCCAGTTC
>DNWZ01000543.1 GCA_003506095.1 Planctomycetaceae bacterium
CCGTTGCCCGAGGATATCCGGAGGCTGCAGGGGAAGTGACATTGTTGCCCCTGGAACAGCGTAGATGCTGACGCGGGGCGAAGAGATGACGCGAAAACAAAAGACGCGACAGCGGATCGGTACTTCGGCGACGAGCGACAAACGGCAAATTGGGCTAACGGACAGCCGTTTTTGTCACTCGTCACCAGTTATCCTGATCCCCAATCGATGGTGCGGCTAAACCATGCCGGCCAAACCGAACAAGCGTCTGTTTTCCCCCTAGCGGAGTCGTCGAGAGTATGTCCAGCCAGTTTTTATCGTTGGAAGAAGCCGCCAAGAAACTTGGTGTGACAACGGAACAATTGGTCTCTTTCCGCAGCGAAGGGCGAGTGCGCGGATTTCGAGACGGTGCCAGTTGGAAATTTCCCGAAGCGGAAATTGAACGCATGGCCGATGACCTCGCTTCCGAAGGCGACAGCTACGACCCCTATCAAATGGTCGATGACGATGCACCAGCGGAAAGCCCTTCGTCAGGCGGCAGCGGTCTCGTGCTGGATGACCTCGATTTGGACCTGGTTTCGGGAACCGCCGGTGGCAGCAGTTTGATCGGCAGTGATGTGAACTTAATCGCCGGCAATGGCGATGGCAGCGACGTGCAGGTGGTCCGCGCCGCGAGCGACGATGACAGCGATTTTACGATCAAGGATCGCCGCGAGAGTTTGGTGGAGATCGATTCGGGCGAGCTGCAGCTTTCACCCGATGTCCCCGTGATCACTCACGATTCCGAAATGATCGACTTAGCGATTGATGCTAAGTCGGGCAGTACCGGACCGATCGCCAAACGCGATATGAGTGATTCGAAAGCAAAAAACAGTGGCGACAGCGGTTTGTCGTTCGATGCCGATGATGACGACAGCGACGACGACCTGCTGGGCATCAGCGATGACGTGCTCGGGTCGGGCCTCGGTGGCGGCAGCGCGATCAAAGGCGGTTCGGCCCTCAGCAGCCTTGAATTGATGGATGATCTGGACATTTCGTCCGGCAGTGGCAAAGGTCTAGGCAGCGGCCTGGGCGGCAACGATGTGCTGAGCGAGCTCGACCTGTTGAGTGCCGACGCGGGTGGCAGCGGATTGATTTCTGGCGACAGCGGCAATGTGATCGGCAGCGGCCTAGGCAGCGACAGAGGACGCGGCCCTGGCAGCAGCGGCAAAGGCAAAGGCAGCAGCCTGATTCTTGATGACGACGATGACGATCTGCTGATCACCGACAACGACGACGAACTGGTTTTGGGCGGCAGCGACTTGTCGATCTCGGGCGACAGCGGCATCAATCTGATGAGCCCCTCGGACAGCGGCATTTCGCTCGAAAGCGAACCGCTCGACCTGGCCGGCAGCAGCATTTCGGCACTCGACCTCGGGTTAGAGGTCGGCATGGGCGGTAGCAGCGGCAAGGGACTCGGTTCGGCATCGGGCGTCGGGGCTGAAGATTTTCAATTATCTCCGTCGGGCATTTCCATCGATACCGATTCGGACAGCAGTTCGCAGGTGATCGAAGTCGAGGACAGTGCAGCGTTCGCAGGTGACTTTGGCGACGCTTTGGACGGTGACGAGGCGTTTGCCGAATCGGCCGAAGAGGGCGGATTCGCGGAAGAAGATGCGATGGCGGTCGAAGACGGATTCGCGGAAGAAGAACCGTCGAAGGCGTCGCGTCGTGGTGCTCCCGTAGCCGCCTACGAAGTGCCGTATTCGGTCTTTCAAGTGATCGGTTTGGTTTGTGTTGTGTTGGTGATGGGAGTCAGTGGCATGTTGATGTCAGACCTCGTACGCAACATCTGGACCTACGCCGAACCTGCGGCCCCCGTCTCCGGCCTAACCGACATGCTGATCGAAATCTCCCCATTCGACAAATAAAGTCGCCGATCGCAACGCTCAAATGACTGATCGACTCTAGTCGGCGACCGAGCACGTGGGTGTACCGACTCTAGTCGGCGACCGAGTACGTTGGTGTACCGACTTTAGTCGGCGACCGAGCACGTGGGTGTACCGACTTTAGTCGGCGACCGAGTACGTTGGTGTACCGACTATAGTCGACGACCGAGCACGTCGGTGTACCGACTTTAGTCGGCGACCGATGTCATTCGGAACGACTGACCGACGGAGCGGTCAGCGACATTAAGCCCGTGCTCTCAAAAACTTTTGACGCCGCCAAGCGATTAAAAACAATCGCCGCAAACAACGACGCACCGCTGTAGACCAATGGCAAATAAGAATACGACTCATCTTTCGGATTCATAAACACCATCACAAACAACGCTGTCGCCATGATCGCCGTAAGCGACAGCCCTAAATAAACCACGTGTTTAGCTTGGCCAACCGTGCTGACCTGCGAAATCTTCGTATCTCTCATTGTTGTCTCCTGGAAGTATTGGGGAATAAAACGAATCGACGTCACCGCTAACACAAGCATCAATCGTGATTTTCGAATCCAGGTGCGACCACTAAGCACCTCATATCCATTTCGCTGAATCTGGCGTCCGATTTCGCGATACAGCGATAAGGCTATGCGAATCGCGAAGCGACAGTCACGTGGCAACAACTTCAAACCAGCCATCGCAACCTCATACTTTCGCTCGGCATCCTCAAGAATCACCTTTACCGCAGATCGAACAACTGGCGGAGGTTGCGACAGCGGGTCGGCAATGCCCGGCAAGTAACTGCGTCCGCACTCCGCATCCTCGCGAACGTCGCGCGCGATATTGGTCAACTGCATCGCCACGCCCAGCGCAATCGCATAACGATCCGCCACAGGATCTTTAACTCCCATCAACTGCGTCATCATCAACCCCACAGTACCGGCGGCGTGATAACAGTATCGATGCAAATCAACTGGGTTGGTAACAACAAACGAATGCAAGTCCATCCGCATCCCGACAATCAAATCCTTGGCATGCTTGACATCAATCCGCCGATCGACAATCAACGGTTCGATCCAGAAAGACGCTGAATGAAGTGGCGTTTGCCTCTGCCAGATGCGATCCAAGTCGTCGTCCAATTCGTTAAGAATCCGCTCAGCGTCTTCCTTATCAGCCGCTTTATCGACCGCGTCATCAACCGTGCGACACCAAGCATACAACGCATGGACCGAGCCACGAACTCGAGTCGGCAACAAACGCGAAGCGATCCAAAACGATCGACTGTGCCGCCGAATCACCGCCCCGGCATTCGTGTCGCCCGACGTATGATGATGACTCGCCATAGGGTCGCTCAATTGAAGTCGATTCATCGCACACGGTCTCCTAAAACGCCAGCGAAATCTTTTGCGATGATCCCCGCCGTCGCTTTGGCCGTATTGACCACCCCCGGCACTCCGGCACCCGGATGCGTGCCACTGCCAACGATATACAGCCCTGGAATCCGCTCGGATTTATTATGCGGCCTGAAGTAAGCACTTTGCGTCAACTTAGGGGCGACCGAAAACGCCGAACCATGATACGCATTCAACTCGCTTTGAAAGTCCAGCGGCGTGAAGTGTCGTCGCGTCACGATCGATTCGCGCAAACCCGGCAAGTGTGACTCCAGCGACTCCAAAATTGCATCACCATATCGCTGGGCAACCACATCCCAATCGACCTTGGCACGGCGCAAATGTGGCACCGGGCTGAGCACATAAAACGCTTCGCCACCAGGAGGTGCGAGCGATGGATCGGAAACCGTCGGGGCATGCAAATACAAGCTGAAATCTTCTGGCAACGAATCGCCATGAAAGATATCTCGCAGCAATCCTTGATACCGCTGGCCAAACAGGATCGTGTGATGCGCCAGATTCTTATAACGACGCGAAGTTCCGAAGTACATCACGAACAACGACATCGACCAATCCATCTTTTCCAATTTCCGACGCATGACTCGGCCGCCTTCATGCTGGCGATAAAGACTGGCATACGTGTGATGGATGTCAGCATTGGATACTACCAAATCGAACGCCTCGCGATTGCCATGCTGGTCACACACCTCATGCTTCACCCCGCCGCCACTGCCGCTTTTGACAAAAATCTGTTCAACCGGCGCGTTCAATCGCAGCTCTCCACCAAGTCGTTGAAAGAGCTCGACCAACGATTCGACCAGCGCCCCGGTGCCACCGCGGGGAAAGAAGACGCCCCATTGCCGTTCGATCCAGTGGATCAGCGTATAAATCGAACTGGTCTGCATCGGATTGCCGCCGACCAACAACGGGTGGAAGCTGAACGCTTGTCGCAACCTATCGTCTTTGACGAAACGTGAAACGGCTGAATAAACGCTGCGATCGGCCCGCAACTTCATCAGATCCGGGGCACATCGGATCATATCGCGGAAGTTCAAGAACGGCGTAGCGCCCAGCTCCACATAACCTTTCTCAAAAACCTTGCGAGTGTAGTTCGCAAAGCGATGGTATCCGTCCAGATCGCTCGGCGAAAGCTTGCGGATCTGGTCCAGCAATTTCGCTTCATCACTGCTGTAATCAAAACTGCTGCCGTCAGCCCACTGCAACCGATACATCGGATCGACTGGTATCATGTCGACCTGATCCGCCATCGACTCGCCAGCGAGCTCAAACAATTCTTCTAGACAGTGTGGGGCTGTGATCACCGTCGGCCCAGCGTCGAACGTATAACCCTTGTCGTGATAAACGTAGGCACGTCCGCCCGCTCGATCACGACCTTCATAGCAGACGGTTTCAAATCCCATCGCTTGCAGACGGATTGCAGCGGCCAATCCGCCAAAGCCGCTGCCGATCACTGCCGCCTTGCCTCGTGCACCGGAGGTCGTTGCCTGATGGATTTTTACTTGAGGCGTTTCGAACGTCGTTTGCATGTTTGTCTCTTTGTTGGCAAATAGCCTTTAGGTGATTTTTTCAGTACTCGGCGGCTAGAGCCTGGACACCAGCGCGCTCGATCGGTTGCAAACAATCTCGCATCCGCTCCAACAAGCGATGGTCGACGATATGCTCGGCAAGCAGTCGAACTTGCTCGCCAATCAGAGCCGATATTGCTCGATCGCCATGCGTTTGCGTGATCGACAGTAACTCACTGGCGACGAATTGGCGTTCAAGATTCGACTGGTTCAACCGACCAGTCAGAACGCGGCATCGCGTTTCGCCCACCAATCTGAAAGCCCACGCCCATGGCCAAGTGACACGCGCATGACGCAGGTCATCATCACGCACGCAACCCGCATCACGCTGGTCATTGACGATACTACTGAGCTCTTCCAAGTCGTTTCGCATCTGCAGCGCGATACCGATTTGGCAACCGAAAGAGGTCATCGCGGATTGCAATGGATTGGTCGCCCCCGCAGCGATGCAACCCATCTCGACGGCCAGTTCCACCAACACACCGGTCTTCAATGTGCTGATCGCTTCGACCGTATCGTGCCAATCCGCCGCCGCTATTTGGTCGACCCTCGCATACAAATCGAGCGATTGCCCCTCATGACAACGACGCCCAGCGGTCACCATCGCCTCCAACAAACCTGTCCGCTGATTTCTCGACAGTGACGCTGTCGTCAATAATTCAAGGGCGCGAAAATACATCCAATTCCCTGCGTTGATCGCCAGCGGCACACCGATCGTCTGATGCAACGTCGGCTCGCCACGTCGACATTGCGAATCGTCTTGCACATCAT
>DNWZ01000653.1 GCA_003506095.1 Planctomycetaceae bacterium
CCACCGCGCCGGCCCCTTTGGCGATTACGACCGGGGCGATCATTTCTTGCGGCTTATACGAAATCGCGATCGCCAGCTCTGTGGGATTGGTTACTACAACGTCCGCGGTGGGCACGTCGGCATTGATTCGTTGCATCATCATCTGGCGCTGCATTTGCTTCCGTTTGGCTTGCATCTGCGGGTCGCCCTGAGACTCTTTCATCTCGTCTCGCATTTCCTGGTCGGTCATTTTGAGGTCTTCTTCATGGCGCCACTTTTGGAACGCATATTCGACGATCCCTAGCACGAGCAGTGCCACTGCAATCCAAAGGCAGATGTCGAACAAGTGCTCAAAAAGTGCGCGTGCAAGGACCGGTATCGGTTCTGACCACATCATCATGATCGCGTCAAGCCTCACGCGAACCGCGACATAGGCAACAACGCTGATAATGATGACTTTAAAAATCCCAAATCCAAGACGCATGAGACCACGAACAGAAAGAATCCGCTTGAATCCGGATAACAAGCTAATATTGCTTAACTTCGGCTGGACGGCGGTGGGAGTCAGCAGCAGCCCGGTTTGTCCAACATTGACGACGATACCAGCAATAAACATGACCGAAAGGATTGGTAATGTTGCAAACGCGAGCAGCGCAGAATAGTTGAGCAGGCGGCTGGTCGCATCTTGGACCGTCCATGCGATCGTAACGTTACTTGACAACGAAACGACCATTCCCGCTGCGACCTGTTGACAAAGCTGAGGCCCAAGCCAACGCAAGCAAAGCAAGGCAACGACCAGCATTGCGGCTGATGAAAGATCCGCACTTTTGGTGACCTGCCCTTCCTCGCGCGCTTTTTCGCGTCGACGATCGGTCGCAAAGTGCTTCTTATCTCCTTGATCTCCCGCCACCTAAACGCCTCCTTATCGGTCGACGGACCAAAGCGTTGCGAGCCGATCGAGCGTAATCGCAAAATCGTCGCGAAACAAATAACTTGCAGACCCGATTGTCAGGGTTGCAACAGCTAAGAGTGCGATCGCATTGAGGCTAAGTCCGATCGCTAGCACATTCAACTGTGGAAGCGTTCGGCTGATCAAGCCAGTAATCAGATTGCACAATAACATCGCTGCAATGACCGGCGCGGCAACACGAATACCGGTACTGAGCGAACTGGATAGTTGGGTGACGAGTAGTTCCATCATCGGTTGGTGAAAACTAACATCGCCGGCCGGAAGTGCGACGAAACTGTCGATCAATGAACTGATGATGAAACGATGGCCTCCCATCGTGACAAGGGTCGCGACGACCAGTAATCCGACGAGCTGAGCAAGTGTCGGCATGGTGCTGCGGGTAGACGGATCGACCGAGTCACCCAATTGCAGACCACCGGTTCCGGACATAATCTCGCCCGCAGTCTGAACTCCAGTTATCAAAATCTGGATCGTCGCACCGATCAGCAGGCCGACAAGTGCTTCCCGTGCAATCATGATCGACAAGTCGATCAGGTGGGCCGCTTGGGGGGCATAGTTGGGATCGATCGCGGCAACGGCGGGCACGGTTAACAGCGTTAACGTTAACGCTAGGAGTGCTCGGATCTTTGCGGGAACGCCAACCCCGATCGCAGGCAGGCTCATTAACAATGTACTTAAGCGAGTTAGAACCAACACAACCAACAACAGGTTCTGCTCGAGCAGTTTTGTAAGTTCCGTTACCATCCTATGCTCACCATCACTGCATCGCCGCGCTGGTGAAGACTTCTCGCGTAAATTCAACCAACCGCGTCATCAACCACGGCAAGCAAGCGATCATTACCGCAGCCATTGCCAAAAGCTTGGGAACAAAAGAAACGGTCTGGTCTTGGATTTGTGTCAAAGCCTGAATTAAACCGATCGTTAAACCGGCAGCCATGCCGACTAATAACATTGGCGCACCAATGACCAGTGCTGCGAGCAAGGCATCACGACAAAGATCAATTGCGTTTTGAGGTTCCATAAAAATTGATACCGCTTTGGGTCGTGTAATCAGCCTATCCGAAAAGGGGCCTGACCCTTTGGAGGCGAGTTGATTTCTCTAGTTTTTTAGCCTCGCCGGAGAGGGTCAGCCCCCTTTTCGGATAGGCTCTACGCACCGATCGTTCCGAATGAGTCCATCAGCATCTGGACGACCAATCGCCAACCATCGACCAAAACAAACAGCAGTAGCTTAAATGGCAATGAAATTACAGCTGGCGGAAGCATCAACATACCCATCGAGATGGTGACGCTTGCAACCACAAGGTCGACGATCAGAAACGGTAAGTAGATTTGAAAACCCATCAAAAAGGCCGTCTTCAATTCGCTCAGGATATAAGCCGGGAGCAGGACACGAATGGGGACCTCGTCAAAGGTTGTCGGCAGCGGGCCATCAGGCCTCATGTATCCATAGAATAAATGCACATCGTCGTGATTGCCCGCAACATCAATTTGACGCGCCATAAAATCACGGATCGGCGCTGCCCCCGCGTCATAAGCTTCTTCCAGTGTCATCGGGATCGCCGGATCGGTATACGGAACGATCGCATCGTCGTAGACTCGCATCCAAACTGGCGCCATGACGAACAGAGTCATGAACAACGCGACGCTGGTCAGGACCTGGCTGGGTGGCAGAGATTGCAAACCGATCGCTTGTCGCAGCAAGCCAAGCACAATGATGATTCGAACATAACAGGTGGTCATCAGCAGTACCGCTGGCGCAAGACTCAACACCGTCAATAACAGTACGATCTGAAGACTGCTGGATAGGCCTTCTGGACTGGTCCACTTTTCTGGGCCACCGGCAATGAAGTTCAGAGAATCTGGAGGAACGACCACGGATTGTGGCTGTGGCGTAAGAATTTCGACCGCCTGAGGAACCGATGGCGCGGTCTGTGCAAACAGTGGTTGAACAACTGCCACCAAGAGAAACACTTGGAGAACCGATGCAAAACCGATAGGGGGCTGAAAGCGAAACAAATGGGCGGCCTCCACGAGAAGCTTTCGGTCAAAAAGGCATCGTGCCCAGGCCGAATCAATCACATCCGGACTTTAGTAAAAAAAAACGTTTTGACGAAAGAGTGATCGAAGCATTTGCATCAACAACGAAAAATTTTGCAGATGATGCGCATTGACGCCGCAACCAAAAACTTTCTACGGTTCGAAAGTCGGCGTCGAATGCCAAAAATCGGGCCGCGAAGGCAATTCAGCACGCACGATTTCCTTCTGGAAATGGCTCTTGGAGATAAGAAAAGCGGATGGCTCTTGGAAAGACTGGCAAAGTTCGGAAAATTCGAAAATGGAAGCCGCTGCTTCGGTTGCGGTACCGTTGCGAATACCTGGCATTGAGAGTTTTCGCGATATTAATCCCACGATTGCCAAGAAAATCCGTGCTCAACGCTGCCAAAGCGCTTGGAACCGTCGCATTTTACCTCGATGCCCGGGGACGCAAGCTAGGACACCAAAGTTTAGCAATGGCCGTTCAGCACGGCGGCTTGGATCTCGGCCCGCGAAACCAAGATGAAGTGCTGAAGGATTGCTATCAAAACTTTGCCCGCAGTTTCCTCGATCTGTTTTGGTTCTCGCGATTACACAAAGAAAACGCAGACCAATGGATCAAGATCGAGGGTGAGTCCGCCATTCTCGATGCGATCGGTTCAGAACACGGCGCAGTGTTTTTGACCCCGCATTATGGAATTTTCGAATGGGCCAGCTTGGCTGTGGGTTTACGCGGCCTTTCGTTGGATATTGTCGCACAGGATTTCAAAAACGCGGCGTTGAAAAAAGTAATCAGCCGGGCGCGTGAACACAGCGGCCACCGCATTTTGTCACGCCAGGGAGCGATGCTCAAGTTGGTTCGTACCGCCAAGCGGGGTGGAAACATCGCGTTGTTGCCCGACTTAAATTTAAGACCCCAAGGGGCAGCAGTTGCCATCAACGTCTTTGGCGTATCGGCGTGGATGACCGCAGCTCACGTGGAGATCTCTCGCCGTTGCGATGCACCGATGGTGTTGGCGGTATGCGAACCGCAGAGCGATGGCCGGGCGACCCTGCGAGTATTGGATGTCATTCGTGCAGGCGGCGACAACAGCCACCTTACGCGAACCGAGCTGACTCAAATGGTTTGGGATCGAATCGAGCTCGCGGTTCGACAGCGGCCTGAACTTTGGTTGTGGATGTACCACCATTGGCGTTACCGACCATCGGAGCAGAGCGACTCGGCAAGTCCCCAAGCTGATTCAATAAGACTACTCGTACCAGAGAAGCACCTTTCAACCACGGCACAGGTTGACTGTCAGACGCAAATGGCTCGCCGGGCCGCGTAGTGACCTAGACACTATCGCCCAAACCGAGAACTCCTTTGGCGATATCCGTGGTTTTCTTCCGTTTCCTGAAAAGTTTTTTAAGTCAGCCTCAGGCAATCAAGGCGCTTTACTCGTTGCCTGGGAAAGAATCTATCTGGCCAGGGCAGGTCGATTCCGTGTAGGCTCTGGCTGTGCTGGCGGATGGATCCGCAGCGGATAACTCGAGTGAAAGTTCTGCATGATGCAGTTGCTACTGCGATACCGCGACCTGATTTTACCAATTGGCATCATTGGGTGCTTGGTCATCATTTTGGTCCCGCTACCGCCAATGTTGATGGACTTGCTGTTGGCGGGCAATATCACCATTGGTGTGATTGTCCTATTGACAACAGTCTATGTATCGACACCGCTGGAATTTAGTATTTTCCCATCTTTGTTACTTGCAACAACGCTTGCACGTTTGGTGTTGAATGTTGCAACAACTCGTTTGATTCTAACGGGTGCCGAATCCAATAAAATGGGTGCCGCTGGTGGAGTGATTCAAAGTTTTGGTGAGTTCGTATCAGGCGATAGCCTTGAGGTCGGCCTCATCATCTTTGGGATCATCGTATTGATTCAGTTTATCGTGATTACCAAAGGTGCGACGCGTATCAGTGAAGTGGCCGCGCGTTTCGCGTTGGACGGGATGCCGGGTCGGCAAATGGCGATCGACGCCGACTTGAATGCCGGTTTGATCGATGAGAAAGAGGCGCAACGACGGCGTCAAGAAGTGACAGCGCAGGCAGATTTTTATGGAGCGATGGACGGTGCAAGTAAATTCGTCCGAGGTGATGCGGTTGCCGGCTTGATCATCACTGCGATCAACGTTGTCGGCGGACTGTACATTGGGGTGATGCGACTGGGCATGCCAGTGGCGGATGCGGCGGAGCTATTTACAAAGTTAACGATTGGCGACGGATTGGTCAGCCAGGTGCCCGCTTTGTTAATCTCGCTGGCTGCCGGTTTGCTGGTCACTCGAAGTGCTGCCGCGTCGAACATGCCGCTGGAGTTTATCAAACAGTTGTTTGGTAATTCCCGAGCGCTGATGGTCGCCGGCGGATTCATGGTTGTAATGATCGTCACCAACCTTCCCGCACTGCCGATGGCGACTTTAGGTTTCGGCTGCGTCGGTTTAGCTTTAGTGATGAATCGGCAAACGGCACGCGATAAGGTCGCTACCGAAGATCGTGCCCAGGCCGAGAAAGACGCTGTTGCAGCACCAACCAAACGCGTTGAAGACTTTTTGACGGTCGATCCGATGGAGATGACGATCGGATTGGGTTTATTGCAATTGGCCGATCCGGCCCGTGGTGGCGATTTGATGGAGCGTATCTCCGGCATTCGCAATTCGATCGCTGCGGACATCGGCATTATCCTGCCAAAAGTTCGCGTGCGGGATGAAATGAATTTGGGCGACAATGAGTATGAGATTCGCATCGCTGGTAGCCCAGTGGCGAGGGCGAGTGTTTTTCCTGGGCGGTGGCTGGCGATCGACTCGGGCGCTACAACCGGGGTGATCGATGGTGAACCGACTCGCGATCCGACGTTTGGCCAGCCCGCGGTATGGATCGACCCCATGCGTCGCGAACAAGCGGCGATCTATGGTTACACGACTGTACCGCCTAGCGCGGTGCTTTCGACTCACTTGCAGGAAATCGTTCGCCGATATGCTGACGAACTATTAACTCGTGACGCAACTAAACACTTGTTGGACGAACTGAAACAGGTTTCGCCAGCCGTGGTCGACGAATTAATTCCGGGAATTCTGAAATTGTCCGAAGTGCAGCAAGTCCTACAGATGTTGCTGCGGGAAGACGTTCCAATTCGCCAGTTGGGCATCATCATGGAAACGCTCGGTGATTACGCGACCAAAACGAAAGACTCGGTTTGGTTGGTCGAGTACGTGCGCCACCGTCTTGCACGCACGATCAGCAATCGATACCGCGATGCCTACAACCGTTTGCATGTCGTCGCAATCGATCCGGCAATGGAAGACCGCATCGCGGCAGGAATCGAGCACGGGGAGCGAGGTTTATTTGTCAGAATGAGCCCTCAAGCGGTAGAGCTCACTTGCGAGCGAATCGATCGAATGATTAATAAACTCGTATCCGCTGGCCACCCGCCGGTACTATTGGTCAGTCCAAGGATTCGACCAGGTCTCAAGCAGATGACGGCGACACGGATGCCACGTTTAAAGATCCTTTCGTATAACGAAATCACCCAAGATACTCAGATCGAGTCTCTCGGAGTTGTGACAGATAAATAATTGTAATTTTTCGCATTGCCTGAAGAAGTTCTAACGCGTTATGACTCTCTTCGTCGTTTGAACCGTTTCCGATTTTACTTGTTTCGTTGATGATGAATTGATCATTTCGAGTTCATTGCGGTATTCAAATCCCGTTCGTATTAGCACTCCATAGTCGATCCCCATGCATATTCGAACATTCCGCGCAGCGAGTCTTCAGGACGCCCTGGAAGATATCCGACGCCAAATGGGCGACGGCGCATCTGTTTTGTACACGCGTCAGGTCCGTGAAGGTTGGATGGGGTGGTTGGGCAGAACGTCCGTTGAGGTGACAGCCGGCCTGCGGGACGATCACGACCTTTCTCGGCAAAACAACCACAACGACCAAGACGTCCGGCCGGAACAAGCTGTCAAAGCGGTCGCGATTACTCGTGACGTGCTCCACGCGCGTCACGGATACCCGCTGGAATTGCAGGACTTGCGGT
>DNWZ01000768.1 GCA_003506095.1 Planctomycetaceae bacterium
GATGCGTCGCGATCAGCGAACCGGCATTCTGGGCAGGCTTCGACCGTGGCAGCGCCGATGGCTTTCGTGACTACTTTCGTCAGTTGACCGAAGTCGAACCCAAACGCGCGGCGGTTTACGGAATCCAGCATTACTGCTGGTTGTGCATCAATGCCAAAGAAGCGGAAAACGTTTCGCTCTCTCGCGACGTGATCGCGATGATTCCCGAGTTTCTGGACGCACCGGGTGTGCTCGGTATTGGTGAGATCGGACTCAACAAAAACACTCGCAACGAAGCGATCGTGTTTTTGGAACACCTTGATTTAGCAGCCAAGTATGACCAACCGATCCTCATACACACGCCCCACTTGGAAGATAAATTCCAAGGGACGCGAATGATCCTCGATATGTTGGATGGTGATTCGCGTTTGGACAAGTCAAAGATTTTGGTCGACCATGTCGAAGAGCATACGATCGCCGAAGTGCTCAACCGCGGCTATTGGGCCGGGATGACGCTTTATCCCGTCACCAAATGCACACCAGAACGAGCGTGTGACATGATCGAAAAGTATGGCCCCGAGCGATTGATGGCCAATTCGGCCGGCGACTGGGGCCCGAGCAAACCGACAGCGATTCCTGACCTGATCTTTGAAATGCGCCGTCGCGGCCACAGCGAATCGCTGATCCGCCGTGTCGTCTTTGAGAACCCAATCGAGTTCTTCAAGAATAGCCGCAACTTTAAGTTCCACGATCGCAACCAAACGTCACAGGCATAATCGCAGCACCACCAATAAGGTACTGCAGAAGGCGCGGTATTGGTCCGAATCGAAAAGATCTCCGAGCAGTATGTCGCCTTTGGTTCCGCGAAAGAGGCCGATTGAAGGTCGCCCTTAACCAGCGCAAAGAACCGCCAAACACTGGCGCAACCAACACTAACGGGCCCGAATTTATGGTTGCGCGTTAGCACCATAAGCCCCTTTTGCTCCACCGACGCTAATGCCACGCAGTCCAACACCGGGCCGGCCCGGTGGGCTTCATTTGCATTTACCAAGACGAAAAAAGCTTTTGTGCTTCGGTGCCGATCCAGCGGGTCGCCGAACTGGACTACGTCCCGACCCCCGGCCGTTACGTCGGACTACCCGATGAAGAAGACGCCTTCGACTTTGCAGAACGTTTTGCCGCCTTGAAAGCGGAAGTTGAGAGCCAGTTGAAAGAGGAAGCCAAATGAGCAATCTAATTAAAGACGAAGAATACCGCGATTGGATCGTTTCGATTAAAAGTCGGATTCAGGCGTCCCAGATCAAAGCCGCCGTCGCGGTGAATTACGCGATGCTGGAGCTCTACTGGTATTTGGGTGAGCAAATCATCGAGCGGCAGGAAACGGCCAAATGGGGCGATGGTTTTTTGAAGCAGATGTCCAAAGATCTCTCCTCAGAATTCCCTGAAATCAAGGGTTTTTCGTACCGGAATCTGCGTCGAATGCGTCAGTGGCACCGCTTTTGGACATCCACCGATGCAATTGGGCCACAAGTTGTGGCCAAATTAGAAAAGAATTGGCCACAAGCTGTGGCCAATACGGAATCTCCACAAAAACCAACGGCGAAGCAACTTGTTGCACAGATCCCATGGGGGCACAACAGCGTCCTGCTCGAAAAACTAAACGACCCCACTGACGCCCTGTTCTACGTTGAAAAAACGATCGAAAACAACTGGTCGCGAGCCGTTCTGACACACCAGATCGAATCCGGCCTGCACCTGCGCGAAGGCCGGGCGATCAACAATTTCGACGCAACCTTGCCAAAGCCCGAAAGCGACCTTGCCCGCCAACTGCTGCGTGACCCATACAACTTCGATTTCCTCACCCTGACGCAGCGGCACAACGAACGGGAACTCGAAGACGGACTGATTGACCACCTAACCAAGTTCCTGCTCGAACTCGGCGCGGGCTTCGCATTCGTCGGGCGGCAATACAACATCAACGTCGACGGCGACGACTACAGCATCGACTTGCTGTTCTATCACTTGCGGTTGCATTGTTACGTCGTCATCGATTTGAAAGTCGTCAAGTTCAAGCCGGAGTTTGCTGGCAAACTGAACTTCTACATCTCAGCCGTTGACAGCCAAGTCCGCACCGAAGCGGACAGCCCCACAATTGGCATTCTAATCTGCAAAAGCAAGAGTGACATTAAGGTCGAGTACTCACTTCGTGATTTGACCAAGCCAATTGGAGTCAGCGAGTATCAGATCACCGAAAGCCTGCCGGATGACCTGCGATCGTCACTGCCGACGATTGAACAGATCGAAGCGGAGTTGGGGGAGGTGGATGATGAACTCTGAGCTAGCCCCCAATTCATTTACCATGAGCGGCGTGCTTTAGGATGCTGCAGGGTGGCCGAATTGGTCTTCATTAAGGCTCTCGTTCCGTTGTCCATACGTTCAAAAGAGCGGTTGGCCGGGCAAAGTCCGCAAGCAAGACAAACACTCTCAACGAAGCGATCGTGTTTTTGGAACACTTCGATTTAAGCAGCCAAGCATGACCAACCGATCCTCACACACGCGCCCCACTTGGACGATAAACTCCAAGGGAAGCGAATGATCCTTGATCTGCCGGACGGCGATTCACGTTTGGACAAATCAATGACTTAGGTCGATCATGTCGAGGAACCTACGATTGCAGAAGTGCTCAACCGCAGTTGCACGATCGCAACCAAACGTCACAGGCATAATGCCCATCGAATCACGCGAACAGTTTAGCGATCGGTTGGCCGTTGTCTGTAATCGGTACCGGACGGTCGCCGTCATACATGTATTTGGCCCAGTCGATCCCCAGTGATGCGTGGATCGTGGCGAAGAAATCGGGAACACTGACAGGTTCCGATACGATGTTTTTCGATAACTCGTCCGTCTCGCCGTATGCGCCACAATGCTTCAACCCGCCACCGGCCAAAACACACGAGAACGTTGTCCCTTGGTGACCGCGTCCGCCACCGCCATCAAACTCCGGCGGCCGACCGAACTCACCGGTGATCACAATCAACGTCTTGTCGAGCATCTTATGGGCCTCAAGGTCTTCCATCAGCGTCGCCATCGATTGGTCAAGATCGCGAATCAGTTCATGCTGTTTCTCAATCCCGTCATTATGAACGTCCCATCCGGTTCCATTGAGGAAGTTCAAATTATGAGATACTTCGATGAAACGCACGCCTCGCTGCAGCAGTCGTCGTGACAACAGACAGCGTTGCCCGAACTCGCTGCCATAGCTGTTTCTCAAGTCGGCGGGTTCTTGATCGAGGTTAAAGACGCTGGAAAACTCAGGGCCCGCCAGCTTTAAACTCTGTGCGATCGCCGCGTCGTAGTCGGCCAGTTTTTTGTCACCTTCGAAACGATCGACCGCGGCTTCGCGTTTGATCGCCAACAACTGTTCGCGTCTCGCTTGACG
>DNWZ01000777.1 GCA_003506095.1 Planctomycetaceae bacterium
CGAACCAGTCTCGCTTGCTGGTGATATCGACTTTGACGTTCTTACTGGACAGTTGGCCGAGCACTGTGATCGGTTTCTCGCTCGTCTTTTCCCACAGCACTTCGACTTCGCCCATCGCGTCTTGCAATCGCTCGATCAGCGACAGTCCCTGCTCCCAATCTTGGATCGATCCGTGCCAACCGTCAGCCTGATTCGCATCGACGCCAAGGCGGTCGGCGATCCGCAAGCACGACTCGACTTCGCCATTCAAATCGCGACGCCTTTGCACCGGTTTCCCATCGATCGTATCAGGCCGAACCGCAGGCGGCGTTCCCGGCTTGAGCACGCGACCAAGCGAGTCACGCACCCGCAATCCGTAATCGAGTACACCATCGCTGCGTGATCGCAGCAGCATCAGCGGGGTGAGCGTTTCGGTCACCATCTGGCCACCGATTTCTTTGGGCAATCGCAAAGGCATCACGGTTTGCAATTGCCGAGCCTTCTGAAACAAAGCCTCCGCATTTTTTTCGCTGATCGGTGGCAATGCCAACAGCGACTTCACGCGTTCCGAAGGGACCGGGCCGTGCAGAATCTTTTTCAGATCTTTATCGTAAACAATCATCACGCCGTTCACCAAAAGGGCATTTTGCGTGATGTGCTCGCCCGCCGCGTCTTCGACTCGAAACTGCCAGGTGGTCGTACCATTCTTATTCTTATTCGAATGCAAACCAATTAAAAATGTATAAGATTCGATGGTACCGGGAATGTTATTGATTAAGACGTTCGGTGCTTTTTCTAACAGTCGCAGTGTCTTCGGGATGTCTAACTGAAGCATCGCCGCATAACCAAAGCTTTCGCGTTTTCGCGTGATCGACTCGATCACTTGCTGATCAGCGGGCAATAACAAAAGATCCTTAGTGACCAACAAACTTTCAAAGCTGATTTCTTTCGGTTTGTTAAAGCCTGTGCCGCGTTTGTTCTCCCTTTCCGTCATCGCCTTGATCATCATCGTTCGCTCGCCCACGATCAGGTTCCAGACCAGGCGTTCGACGGCACGCGGTGCGATCGGAGGCAGTTCTTCCGCAGATTCAAATGTCGACGTATCGACGGCAATGATTCCGTCCAGCTTTTCGAGAATCAGCAATTCGGGGTCGGGTTTGAGAAACGATCGGTCGGGCTTGCCGATTGCAAAGTCGGCGTTTTCGATCGTCGTGACAAGAGGCGAACTCTTGTCACGAAACTGCCTGATCATATCCTTTGTGAACGCATATACATGCTCACAGGGAAACTCACCCTCGGATCGTTCACACGAGCAACCCGCCGGTGGTCGACCGCACTTGAAGTCGATAAACAGACCATAGCGTTGATTGTCCATCGTGCAGGTCGCATGGACCTCGCCGCTCTCATAAATCCGATCAATCCTAAACTTGGCTCGGGTGTTGACGGCATAATTGACGCAGGATCGTGGAATCATTCGCTCGAGCGATTCCACACCGCGAGCCCACGTTTCCAGGGGTGAAGACTTTCTCGCAAACGAATCCGGCACAACCGATCGCATCGGCTCGACCAAAATCGGCGGCCCTAACAGATCCTCCTGGTCAACATCGGCGGACTGGACTTCCGCTTTGGCAAGTCGCTGCTTCGCCAGGACCTGACGAAGCGCCTGAAGCGGATCTAGTCGGCCGTCAGAACGTTTGCGATTCGGCTTCCGTCCCATGGGTGTATTCCTAGAATGGTCCGCTTCGATCCGTAGGATCGCAAAAAATCTCGTCGAAAAATCTTTTACGCGACTTGAAAATACCAAACTCGCATGTCTCTGCCGACGGCCAGACGAAACTTTTTACGGCTGTTCCGACGTCCATTTGATGGATTGGTGGTCAGGCTGAGGATTCGCGATGGAAGCTTGGCCAATTGATTTCCGCGTGCTTATGAATTGCGACAACTTCCTTAGCGCTGGTGCTTTGCTGCAGCACACGGAGTTTGGCTGTTACCATCCGAGAACGTAGGCAAACACCAGCGGTGCACAAATCGTGGCGTCGCTTTGAACCATAAACTTGGGAGCTTCGGGCAGCAGCTTGTGCCAGGTGATTTTCTCGTTGGGCACCGCTCCGCTGTATCCGCCATAACTGGTCACCGCGTCGCTGATCTGGCAAAAATACGACCACAACGGAACGTCCATTTCCAAATCTTGAACCAATAGAGGGACCGCGCAAATCGGGAAGTCGCCCGCAATTCCGCCGCCGATTTGAAAAAATCCGATCGGCGAAGTCGGCGATACCGCTTGATACCACTTCACCAGTTCGATCATCTGGCCAATTCCGCTGGTGATCGCTCGGTCGGTCTTGATCTCGCCTTGGATCACTCGTGCGGCAAAAATATTGCCCAGCGTAGAATCTTCGAACCCAGGTACAAAGATCGGGATGCCGGCATCTTTCGCAGCCGCCAGCCAACTGTCGCGCCGAGGCGCTTGGTAATGCTGGACCAAGTCTTCGTCGTCCAGCAATGCCAGGACATAATGCGCTGGCATGTGCGTTTCGCCATTGTCCGCCGCCGCCTTCCAGAGTTTGACGATCCGATGTTCGATGTGGCGAACGACCGTTTCGGGAATGCAAATGTCGGTCACGCGGTTGTAGCCCGCATCGCGCAGGGCTACTTCATCGGCAACCGACAACGCGCGGTAATCGTCGATCACCTTGTAGTCGTTGTGGGCGACGAGGTTGAACATGTCTTCTTCTAAGTTCGCCGCCGTACAGGTGATCGCGTGGACTTTCCCTTGGCGGATCATTTCGGCCAACGATTTGCCGATTTCCGCAGTGCTCATCGCCCCGGCGAGCGTGACCATCATCTTGCCGCCATGCTCGGGCGACACGAACGCTCGAAACGCTTCGGCCGCTGCGGTCAATTCGCGGGCGTTGTAGTGCAGAAGATGATTCTGCATGAACTCTCGGATTGGCGAACTGCTTTCGGATGATGAATGCTGATTTTCA
>DNWZ01000012.1 GCA_003506095.1 Planctomycetaceae bacterium
GGTCTACACCCACTTTGATCCCGACTATTCGAAGTACAGCTTGGGGACTTACGCGATCTTAAGGCAAATCGCTTGGGCCCAGCAGACGCGGCGCCAGTACGTTTACTTGGGAATGTATGTTCAAGAAAACTCGCACCTGAACTACAAGTCACGATTCATAGTCCAGCAGCGGTTGATTCGCGGTGAGTGGGTGACGTTTGACAGCGACGTGCGATAACCCTGCGCTCGGCTAAAACGGTGGCAGAACGACTCTGATTCGGGCTACAATGTCGTCCGGTGTCGACGGTTGCTAGCCACGCCAGCGGAGAGAAAATCGAATGCGTTTGTCGAATATCAGTTTTGCGATCGTCAGTCTGTTTCTGTGCCAGTTTGTTGTAGTGCCAGTGATCCTTGACACACGCTGGGCGACAACCGCTTACGGCGAAGATTGGCCACAGTGGATGGGGCCACAGCGTGACAATCGCTGGCGTGAATCGGGGTTGCTGAAGCAATTTCCCGAAGCCGGTCCGCCCGTTGTCTGGCGTGCACCCGTGGCCGGTGGCTATTCAGGCCCCGCCGTCGCTGGGCCGCATGTTTTCGTCACTGATTATGTGACCAAGGACAAAATCGAAGATGAAAACTTTGATCGCAAAACACTGACCGGCATCGAGCGAGTTTGGTGCTTGGATCGCAAGACGGGCGAATCGGTTTGGATGCACAGCTATCCGGTCAAATACGACATTTCCTACCCTGCCGGGCCACGTTGCACGCCGCTGGTCGATGAGACGCGAGTCTATACATTAGGCGCCGAAGGGCATTTGCATTGCTTTGAAAAGAATACGGGGAAAGTTCTTTGGCAGCTTCATCTGCCGACCCATTACAATACCAAAACGCCGCTTTGGGGCTATGCGGCCCATCCATTGATCGATGGCGATCGACTGATTTGCCTCGCTGGCGGTGAAGGCAGCCACGCCGTTGCCTTGAACAAGTTCGATGGTAAAGAGGTTTGGCGGGCGCTCACATCCAGCCAACAGGGATACGTCCCGCCGCTGACCATCCACGCGGCCGGCACACGTCAATTGATCCTGTTGCATCCTGATGCGATGGAATCGGTATCGCCGGTCGACGGCAGCAGCTACTGGCGCGTTCCTTATAAGGCCGATTATGGGTCAATCATCATGACCCCGGTGCATGTAGGAGATCGCATCTATGCCGGTGGATTTAATAATCGAAATCTGATGGTGCAGTTAAATGAGAAATCACCTGCTGCGGAAACGCTTTGGCAAGACGAGAAGAAGACGGCTCTTTCAGCGGTCAATGTGCAGCCGTTTGTTGAAGATGGTGTGATGTATGGATTTGACCAAAGCGGATGGATGCACGGAGTCGATTTCAAGACAGGCAAACGTTTATGGGAATCGACCGCACCGATCGCTGGCGGGCGTCCGGGTAATTCGGCGACGGCGTTTATCATTAAACAGGTTCCACCGGATGATAAAGATCGTGACCAAGAACGTTTTTGGATGTTTAACGAACGTGGCGAACTGTTGATCGCCAAGTTGACTCCTGAAGGTTTCCAAGAAATCGATCGCGCCGCAGTAATCCAACCGACCAATTCGGCATATGGTCGCGAGGTCGTCTGGTCCGCACCGGCATGGTCCAATGGCCATATATTCTTACGTAATGATCAAGAATGCATTTGTATCGATCTGCGGGCGAAGTAGACCACACCCAATAAGATTTAGGCAGGTTGCTAGAAGTGATTTTAGGCGCGAGATCGCTTAGACCAGACTGTAGCTGCTCAGAGCTTGGCGTTTGGCTGAATAGGCTCTATTTGAGTACCAATCAAGCCGTTGTTACGCAGCATCACGAAGCTCTTCGCAACGCCCCATGGCGTGCTGGGGTGGTTCCGATTTGCTCGCGGGCGGCTTACCCGGATATTGCATTCGCTGGCTGGCTGACTCGGTTTTTGGTTTCAGTCCCCCAACCGATCAACATCTGCGGAAGTTTGCCCTAAACAAAACAAATAGAGCGCAGGCCCCCCGGCCCCAGATATGCTTTTTGTCTCTGAGTGTTGTAGTTCCCTGGGATGTATGCCGCTAACCGCTTTCCCATAGGTGGTTCAATCATTGGTTGAAAGCGATGCGCGGGGGGCAGTGGCTGCATAGATAAAAAACCACTTGACGATACTTCACGCCAACCCGAGCAGTAATCTTGATTAAACGCCGTCGAAGCGTGTCGAACCGTAAGCGAGAGTGTTCCGTTGCGTCAAGCCTCCGACGAAGCAACCCGTCGACTAATGCATAGGCAAAGGATGAAAGCATCACACGGGATCTACTGCTATAAAAATTATTACCGGGCGCCATGGACCATCTGTGCCGGGATCAACATCAATGAGTTTAGATAGGTCGAAAATTCAATCCGTAACACTTTTTGTCTAACTGCCGCACGCTCCCGGCGCTGGTTTGTGTTGCCTTTAACGCATACCAATATCCCGCTCCAACGCGTCAGTGTCCACACACGCGAAGCTGTGTCGCCACGTATCCCTATTTTATGCAAAGCCCGATGTCTTGGGTTTTTTTGCACCAAGTTCAAACTTCGTCGCAGTAGCACGAATCGATCGCAGNNGAATCGATCGCAGTAGCACGAATCGCTGGTGACTGCAAAATTCGGTCGCTTTGGTCGATGCGTTGTCGAATTTTCTGGTTGCCTCTGAATCACAAGGGAAGCACCAGACGGTCGCTTGAGTAACGGCCAGGGCATAAAGGTGGAGTTCTGGGACGAGACGATGGAGCGATGGTGTGCCGCATGGTCAGTAGGGAGGCACCAGACGGCGGAAGCCATGGAAGAGCACGATGGCCAGGAAAAACAGATTGCGGATCAGTACGGCCAGCGAATGAATCGTTGGTGCACGCGTCGGCTGGTTGATTGAAACCGACTGGGCGAGAGAGTCGCCTAGCTTCTGCATCCAAGACACACTTCGTGGCCATTCCCAAATGCCGTCGATCCACGGGTCAGGAATGCCTTGACGTCCGACTCCCGCGCCGACGATCCCACCAACGATCGCGGCAGTCGTGTCTGCATCCCCACCACAACCAATGACCTCTGTCACCGCTCGTTGATAGTCGCTTGGAAACGACAGCCAAGCATGAATGGCGATCGGAACCGTATGAAAGGCGTAGCCTGTGACACCTTTCNNCTGCAAACGCCCGCGTCGATTGTTTGGCTTGGACACTTATAATGATTTGGCCAAGCAGGTCGATACACTCCGCTGCGTCATTGCCTAATGCTTCGGTTACTTGGATCAACCAAACGTTTGCATCAAACGACTGATGATTACGCGATTGCTTGGCCGCTAGCGCGACAACGATGGCTCCCTGTTCCGCTTTGGGGTCTGTGTGCGTCAGACGCGAAGAAGCTCGCACCAGCCTTAACATCAGCGGCAGATCGTCGATCGCGGCACCAAAGATCGCTGCTCGCATCGCGGGGCCATTGCCTGCGGAATGAACACCGGCGTTGCGTGGATGAAATCCCAACCAGAAGCGAATGCAGCTCCGCGCGGTCGCTTTGCCAACGCCGGCGGGCAAGGCGACGATCCACCATCGCAACCGACTGGCCAGCCGATTTGTGAAAACTTCGACATCACCGCCCGCTTCGATCAACGACTGGGCCACCATGCAGGTATGTTCGGTGTCGTCGGAGATCATGCCGCGGCGAAAGCAGAATCGATACCGATCCGGTGGTCCGAGCATTCGTTTTGCCCGCCTCGGCGAAATACCTTCATAAGGCAAGCCGAGCGCGTCACCGACGGCCGTTCCCAAGATGCAACCGATGATGGCTTCGCGGTTCACAGTTTTTTGCTCCAAAAGGAATCATTGCATGGCGTAGCGTGGCACCAGATTGCGGTCAGGCCAGCCAAAGTCGAACGACGCGCCTTCGATTGGCGACGGTTTTTTTCGGGGGTTTTCACGAACAATGAGTTGGCTATGATGAGTGTTGGGAACCGCCGGGCGGTCTTGGGTCGCGATGCACTGTTGTTGCGATGAAGATTCTACTTTGCCGTTCCTGATTGATCTCTGACATCCTATCCCTGACCGCTGTTACCGTTTACTGGAGTGGCTGAGAAAGCCGCCCAAGTCGATGGTAGTGGCTGTTTTTTCGCGCCAGCAGCCGCAGTGAATCGCCCCGTGAACGAATCCACGCTCGCAGTTACCCCGTTGCACGCCTGGCACGTTGCCCAAGGCGCTCGAATGGCCCCGTTTGCGGGGTTCGAGATGCCGATTCAGTACCAGGGAATTGTCGCCGAACACCAGGCCTGTCGCACTTCGGCCGCATTATTTGATGTGTCGCACATGGGGCGATTGCGATTTGATGGCGAAGGTGCCGAAGAATTGCTCGATCATTTGCTGACCCGCCGCGTCGTCGGTATGCCGATCGGAGCGGTGAAGTATGCGCTGATGTGCAATGAGGAAGGGGGCGTTTTGGACGACGTTTTGGTCAGCCATCTGCAAACGCCCAGCGGATCGCAGTACCACCTGTTGGTCGTCAATGCGTCCAATCGCGAGAAGATCACACGTTGGATCATGCCGCATTTGGCCGACTTTCCGAAAGTGACGATGAGCGACCGGACGGCGCTGACGGCGATGATCGCGATCCAGGGGCCGCGTGCGGTCGATGTGACGTCGCGTCTGTTTCGTGCGAAGGTCGATTCCCTCAAGCGTTATCGCGCTGTGATTACTGATCAGTTTCAAAAGCCTGTGATTGTCAGCCGAACTGGGTATACGGGCGAAGACGGTTTCGAATTGATCGTGCGAGCCGAAGAGGCCAAGCAGGTTTGGGAAAACGTAATGTTGGCTGGTCGGGCGGCCGGTTTCTGTGCCGCCGGGTTAGGAGCTCGCGACACGCTGCGGCTAGAGGCCGCGATGCCGCTGTATGGCCATGAACTGACCGAGCAGATCGATCCGATTTCGGCCGGATTGGGGTTTGCGTGCAATTTAGAAGGTCGGTCGTTTATCGGTTCACAGGCGATCGGCAAGATTGCTAGCGATGGTCCGTCGAGGGTGCGAATCGGATTGCTGCCCGAGGGGAAGCGGCCTGTTCGCGAAGGGTGTCCGGTGCTGGACGATCGCGGCGAAAAAGTCGGTTGGGTGACCAGCGGCGCTCCGTCGCCAACGCTTGGCATGCCGATCGCAATGGCGATGGTCAATGCGAGTATCGGGGCAACCAAAGCCGATTGGCAGGCGAGCGAATTGCAAATCGACAATCGTGGCAATTTGCAACCAGCGACAATCACCCAATTGCCGTTCTATCAGCCGAAAGAGCCTAAACGTTCCGAATGATTTTTGGGGTTTAGTTGTTCATTATCTGCTGTTGATTTTTGAATCAGTTTTTTGGTCGTGGCGTTGCGATTTCGTGTTTTTGTCGGCAGCGCCCAAGCGGCATCATTTTTTCTTTAGGAGATTAGTCACCATGGCACGCAAACCTTCAAACCTGTTGTATGCATCGTCGCACGAGTGGGCGGATGTAGAAGAAGTTGGTGGCGATAAAATCGCAACCATCGGCATATCCGCGTTCGCAATCGAACAATTGACCGACCTGGTTTATATGGATCTGCCAAAAGCTGGCAAAAAGGTGGTCGCTGGCGAAGAGTTCGGTGAAGTCGAGTCGGTAAAAGCGGTTAGTCCCTTGTACAGCCCAGTGACCGGCGAAGTCGTTTCGGTGCATGCGGATCTTCCGAATCAGTTGGATGATTTGAAAGAGGATCCTTATGAGTTCGGCTGGATCATCAAGGTCAAACTAAGCGACGAGAGTTGCTTGAGTAAGTTGATGGATCACGCCGCTTATGAGAAGCAGTGTTCCGAAGCAGGCTGAGGTGAATGTTGGTGTATAGCCTTGAGGCTGCGTTCGGATTTCTTCAGCCGGCTAAAGCCTGCACACCAGCGATGCGTTCATAGTTTTCATCTTTAGGTTCCAAAGTATATGACCGGTTATCTTTTTCATACCGACCAAGATCGACGAGAAATGTTGGAAGCGATCGGCGCGGCGTCGGTCCAGGAAATCATTGATGCACAGGTTCCGGCTGATGTTCAGATGAAGGTGCCACTGGCGATCGCCGATGGACTGGATGAAATGTCATTGGAATCATTGATGCGGTCGCTTGCCGCGAAGAACGCATCGGCGGCGTCGCACACGTGCTTCCTCGGTGGCGGTGCGTATGACCATTTTATCCCGGCGGCCGTCGACGAAATCGCTTCGCGAGGCGAGTTCTATACGTCTTATACCCCTTACCAAGCAGAGGTCAGCCAGGGGAACCTGCAGGTAATGTTTGAGTATGAAACCTTGGTGACTCAATTGACCGGTTTGGCGGTCAGCAACGCGAGTCTTTACGACGGCGGTTCGGCAACCGTCGAAGCGGTGTTGATGTCGCTGGCGGCTACCAAAGGTCGAACAAAGGTTGTTACGACCACAGCGCTGCATCCTCAGTACCGTCAAACGATCGATACCTACTTGGAAAGCATTGAAGCCGATGCGGTGGTGATCGAAGCGACCAGCAACGGCACGTCCGAATCGATGATCGCCGCGATCGATTCCGAAACCGCGTGTGTCGTGGTCCAGCATCCAAACTTCTTTGGCCGATATGAAGATGTCCAGCGGATCGCTGATGCCGCTCACCAAGCCGGCGCGATTGTCGTTCAAGTCTTTGATCCGGTCAGCGTCGGTTTGATCAAGCGGCCTGGCGACCTTGGTGTCGACATCGCAGTTGCCGAAGGTCAATCGCTGGGCAACCACCTTTGTTATGGCGGCCCTTACCTTGGCATGATGGCATGTCGCGAAGATCTGATTCGTCGCATGCCGGGTCGGATCGCTGGCCAAACCACAGATCGACGTGGCAAACGTTGTTGGGTGCTGACGCTGCAAACTCGCGAACAACACATTCGACGCGATAAGGCGACCAGCAACATTTGCAGCAACCAGACGTTACTGGCGCTGCGGGCGACAATCCACTTGAGCCTGCTGGGGCCACACGGTTTACGCGAGACGGCCGAGCATTGCGTCGCCAAAACTGAGTATGCACGCCAGCAATTAAGCCGTTGCCAGCGATTGGAGATCGTTCACACGGGGCCGGTGTTTAAAGAGTTCGTTGTTCGCGATCGCGATGGGGATGTTGCCGAATTGATGCAGACCGCATTCAACCAAGGCATTCTCGCTGGCGTGCCGCTTGCATCTTGGTATCCAGAAATGAGCGACTGTTTCCTGGTTGCAGTAACCGAGAAGCGTTCGCGAGCGGAAATCGATCGATTGGCTGAAGTTTTGTCGTCTTCGCTCGCTGCGGTTTAACCTGGTCACATTTCATAACAACTCAATTTTTTCATAAACGGTTCCTGTGATGCGCAACACTCAAGCGACGCAATTGATTTTCGAGATGAGCCGCATTGGGCGTCGAGCGACGGTATTGCCGCCACTCGATTTACCGGTGCCCGCGGTTGACCAATTGGTGCCAAAGGATCACCAAGCCGAGGCGCCGTTGCCGTTGCCAGAGTTGGCCGAAGGCGATGTCGTTCGCCACTTCGTTAATCTGTCGACGTTGAACATGAGTGTCGACACGCACTTCTATCCGCTGGGGTCTTGTACGATGAAGTACAACCCCAAGCGAAATGAGCGTCTTTGTTCATTGC
This sequence comes from Planctomycetaceae bacterium, assembly GCA_003506095.1. GTDB lineage: Bacteria > Planctomycetota > Planctomycetia > Pirellulales > Pirellulaceae > UBA6163. The sequence goes on from DNWZ01000012.1 coordinate 7,653, forward strand.
CAGGGTTTTCTGCGGTGCACCCGTTGCAAGATCCGGCAACGATCCAGGGATTGCTGCAAGCGTTATATGAATTGCAGGGCATGTTGGCGGAGATCAGCGGATTGCCAGGCGTTTCGTTACAACCGGCCGCTGGTGCGCATGGTGAGTTGACCGCATTGATGGTTGCGGCGGCGTATTTCCGCGATCGTGGTGAAAATCGGACGGTTGTGTTGACCGCGGACAGCGCCCACGGCACAAACCCAGCCAGCGCTGCGATGGTCGGTTATGAGACTCGTACGGTGAAAAGTCGTTCCAACGGCTTGGTCGATGTCGACGATTTGAAGAGCAAACTCGATGGCTCGGTTGCTGTGTTTATGTTGACCAATCCCAATACGCTGGGGCTTTTCGATTCCCAGATTCGCGAAATCACGTCGCTGGTGCATGAGCATGGCGGATTGATTTATCTCGATGGCGCGAACATGAACGCAATTCTTGGTATTACGCGGCCAGGCGATTTCGGTGCTGACTTGATGCACTACAATCCTCACAAGACGTTCAGCGGTCCGCATGGCGGTGGCGGGCCTGGCGCGGGGCCGATCTGTGTGCGAGATTTTTTGGCCAAGTATTTGCCACAACCGATCGTCATGAAAAACGGCGATACCTATCACCTTGGCACTGGTGAAAACGAATCGGGCACGAATGATTCGATCGGGCGAGTGCGCAGCTTCTTTGGCAATGTCGGCGTTTTGTTGCGAGCCTATTGTTACATTCGCACTTACGGCGGGCTGGGCTTGCGAAGGGTCAGCGAAGATGCCGTGCTGGGTGCGAATTACCTGCTCAGCCGGGTGAAGCACATTTTAGATGTTCCACATGGCGATCGTTGCATGCACGAGTTTGTCGCCAGTGCGTCGAAGATCAAAAAGGCTCGCGGTTTGTCGGCGATGGATTTAGCGAAACGGATCTTAGATTATGGCTTCCATGCCCCGACGGTTTATTTCCCGCTGGTCGTTGACGAGGCGGTGATGGTTGAACCGACCGAAACGGAAAGCAAGGAGACGCTTGATGCGTTTGCCGCGGCGCTGTTTCGGATCACTGATGAAGCGCCGGAATTGGTTCACGAGGCGCCGCATTCGACCAAAATCAGCCGCCCTGACGACGTGACCGCGTCGCGCCGCCCAATCGTCCGCTGGACGCCGGAGTGATCAAACACAAAACCACCGGTCACATCATCCATTTGACCGATGGTTACAGAAAAGGCGGTCCAAGCACCGCCATGACAAGAGCGCTGGGCTCACATTTCCTGCCCACTATTCCTTGCAATAGTCCAAAGCAAGCAGTGCATAGGCAGTTACCAGATTGCGGTTGCCTTCCATCCAGCGTTCGTTCGCTTTATTGACCCAACTGCCGTCGTCCATCTGTGTTTCGGTTAAGACCTTCACCAGATCATCTCGCCAAACATGTGGGGTGCCTTTGGCATCATCCAGAATATCGATTTCGCCTGCAGCCAATGCCTTCGCGAACGTGTGGTAATAATAGTACAACCCGGCATCTCCCATTCCTGGATTGGTTTCTAAGGAATAGTTTTCGCGAATAAACGAGAGTGCGGCGGCGACACGGGGATCGTCTTGAGTCAGGCCCGCATAGATCATGCTTTTGAAGCCCGCGTAAGTCATCGACGCATAACTGCGCAGGCCACCCGTAGCTGTTTCGCCGGCTTGGCTGGATCCACCGGCTGCAGGCGTGTAATAGAACCCGCCATCCTTCACGGCATCGGCGTGCTCGGTATCGTTCCCGTATCCTTCTAGGTTTTGGGTTCTCGACACGAACATCAATGCCTTTTGGATCGCTTCGTCATCGGATTTGTCACCCAATTGTCGCAACGCTTCGATCATAAAGGACGTGTTGGACAAGTCGGGACGACTCTTGGAACCATATCCCGCCCCGCCGTAAGCCGGATCTTTTGGCGTCAACCCTTCACCTTCATCCCACTGCAAGCCGCGGATGAACAATCTGGCTCGTTCCAGATTGCTGTCGTACCGCCCATTAACGTTTGCCCGGATCAATGCATCAACAGCGGCACAGGTCTCGTAATTTTTATAAAGCGATCCTTCGGCATAAACGCCACCGTCGGCACGAAAGTTCGATTCAATAAAGGCGATCGCCTTTTTAATCGCCGGATCATTCACCGCGTCGGGACGGTGTCGCAAAATCGCGGCAACGCACAGACTGGTGACCGCCGAACCGCTTTCGGGGCTGAACGAACCATTTTCCGCCTGGCCGCGGGTCTTCAAAAACTCGATTCCGCGATCAGCCAATTGACGCACATCAGCATTTCTCGCCTCGTCCGCAGCGACAGTTTGTGGAACCGTCAAAGCAGCAAAAAGGCACACCCCCGAGAGAATCCAAACAAAACTCTTCGCCATCGGGCCATGAGCACTGCGTTTGGATAACAGAAATGTGGGTTGTTCCATGGTGGATATTTCCTAAGCGAGCAAGAACTGGATTATTGATGTGTCGATGACGACGCGGCCACCTTCGTACGCGGTAAACACTAGGTCTGTTCGGCTATCGAAACGCCAAAAAGGGGGCGAGGCAGGGTTTGCCAATCGCTGCAAACGGTGCCAGGCTGCGCAGGAGGAGCTTTCTGACGATTATAGCCACCTCAAACGGTTTCCTATAGTCAATAGCGGTTCTCGCCGAATCCAATGCTTGGCAACCACGGTCGCCGCACAGGAAGGCCTCCACTTTCTTTGCAATCGCCTCTTTTGTGACTTTACCGATGCCCCCTCATCCGGAACACGCGCCACCGCGGTCTTTCGACCCGGAGTTTGACGGCGGAATCACGCATCGCATCGATTTGCCCCACGCCGCAAATTTGCTGCCCCAAACGCATGTTGTGCCACAGAGTGCTGTACGTCGACCGGCAAATGTCGAAAACGGCGTCGCAACATCGTTTCAAGCTAGCATTTACGAGCGCGCGTCGACTGAGGCTCGACATTTGGGTACCAGCGTCGAACGGAGACTTGGTACTGACGATTCTGCGCCCTATTTGGATAACCGTCTTGTCGGCATCGCCCACGCGGAAGATCTGCTCGATTACATCCAACGGCTGAGCGAAGATCTTGATGCGCGTTCGGCCAAACTGAATGCTGACATTGCGATGCAAGAACGGCGCGAGCGAGCGTTTCGACTTTGGGCCCAGCAACGCAGCGAAGATCTTCGCAGTCAACGTGAAGAGTTCGAGCGGGAGCATCAAAGACTGAAAACCCAGGCCCGACGCATCGCGTTGACCAACAACGATCCGTCACAAACCAACTGGTTTCAGCGCACAACCGACCAAGGCTAATCGTTTGATTCGGCCTTCGCAGTTCTGCTCCAAACCGGTGGCAAACCCTTTGACGCTTCGCCATAAGTTTGCGACACCAAGAATCCGCTCGCTTGAGACGCATAAAAAATGCGTCCGTTGGACACAACCGCCCCCAAGCATTCTCGCGAATCGATCGCTGGCCCAGTGGAAACCAACTTACCGTCTTGCGACAAATCGATCATGTCCATGTTCGCCCCGAGGACATAGGGTTCGGACAACGTAAACCGACAGCAAGCATAATTGTGACCGACGGTTCCGATAACCGAACCGGTTTCGCGATCAAAGATATTGCCGCGACCGCGAAGCGCGTTTGAAAAAATGAACTTCGGTCCGACCGTTACCACGTTCAAAGCGGATGTGACCGGATCCGATTTCCAAACCAAACTTCCATCTTTGGCATCCAAGCACCAGACAAACCGGTCGTCGGTCCCTTCGGTCGCGCGGTTAAATCCGCCGATATAAATCCGCCCATCACGACTGCTGAGTGTGCACTTGGCCGTGACATAGTACTTATTCGTAGTCCAAATCACGTCGCCCGTTTGCGGATCAAGACACGCGGTTAAACCATTGTTTTCAACCGGCAGTCCACGTCGTTGACGAAGGCTGGACGAGTATCCGAAAAAGGTAGAATAGAAGAGTTTTCCGTCCAGCAAACAGATTCCACAATCGTTTCCCCCTCGACCATACTCAGAAAAATCTCGCTGCCAAACCACCTTGCCGGTTTCTAAATCCCAACCCCAAATCAGTGGCTTGTTATCTTTGGGGTAAAAAGGATTGTCATTGGAGTAAATCCAACTCATCACTTCGCGCCCATCGTCGGTCGCGACCGGTTGACCTTTAAAGATATAAGCTTTTTCGGTCCCCTGCGCGGCGTATTGTCCCGAACCGGACGCGTAAATCGCGATGTTTCCTGAAACAACCGGCGGAAACTGGCGACTCCAGCTCGGCGACCCCGTAAACGGCGACTCCCACAACATCTTTCCCGTCTCCGCGTCCAGACATCGCATCAACGACTGTTTCATTCCCGCCTGAGGAACCAATAACTTTCCTTTGTGATACAGCGGCGACGTGAACGAAAGATAAACATCCGGCCAATAGCGTCGCCAAAGCATCCGCCCGGTATCTTGTTCATAAGCGATGATCTGCCCTTCGGCGGTGTGAATGTAGAGGCGACCNNCGGTGGTTGTAACCCTTGGTCATTCGCATTGGTGCCGCTGAAATCACCATAGTTCGTATACCAATCAAACTCCGAACCGGCATATTTACCACGCAGCGGACTTCGGATCTTCCAAACCTGCAAATCTCGTTCTGGCAAAGCTTGTGAACCGTCAGGGCCAAACACATAGAGGTATCCGTCTTCGCTGGCCGCGAAGATCTGGCCATCGGCGATTGCCAGCGGAGCCGTTAACGGAGCACCGAATCCAGTCGGGATTGTTTTTATCTTTGTTTCTGTTTGAGATTCGTTGCCGGTAAGTGGCGAGATGATCAAGTTGCCCATCAAGTCACCATAAACGGCGTGATCGCGCGTCAGAATCGGTGGCATGATTGAAGGCGAAGGACAGATCATATCGCCCGACGACATTGGCGTCGCTTTCGCGTCTTCGCTGGCGATCCGCCGGTGCTTCATCAAACCCAACCCCTGTTCGGGCCGCACCCGATAAACATCATCACCGCGCACACTGACCGACGCAAAGCTCAACAGTCCCGGCAAATCGATCGCCGTCTCCGTTCCACTGACGACGGAGGTTTCGATTCCATCCGGCGTCAATCGAAACACATCGACTCGGCCTGCATTGTCGCGACGATGCCACTGAACATAGACATTCCCTTTTGCATCGGCGCTCTGGCCAAAAGTCGCTGGATATTCCGAACCGGCATAAGCAGGTATCTCACCGACGGCTCGCAACTTCGGATTCTTGCCATCGTCGTCCAAGAATACCGTTCGCCCACCAGCGGGCATGACGATGGTTTTTCCGATCAAACAGATGTCTCGCGAGCAAACGAAATGGTCTTTCCAGGTCACTCGATCTTTACGATGCTCCAACCAATCCGCGCCGCTCCAGCGATCGCCATGAAAGCCGATCACTTCCTTGACAAAGTCCCATTGCCATACGACCTCTCCCGCCGGCTGGACCGCGTAAACCTGAGCACCCAAGGTTGCGAAGTAAACTCGATCGGTTCCGACCGCCGGGGCTGAGTAGATCGGCTCACCACAATCGATCTTGGCAACAACACTGCCGTCTCGCTGGTGGATCACATAATAGAAACCGGCCATCGTTGCGACGTGAACATAATCGCCGACAATCGCCGGAGCCGCCACGTTGTTACAATTCCCAACTCCGCCAGCGGTTTGAAAGGTCCAGTTGACCTGATAAGTCGATCGATCAATCGCGTGCAGTAGACCGCTGCCATCGATCACAAACA
>DNWZ01000011.1 GCA_003506095.1 Planctomycetaceae bacterium
CCGCCTCCCTCTGTTGAACAGAGCAATCGATGTCCACCAGCGAAAAAGGGTATGACGAAATAGTAAATCTGTTTGCCCGAGGGACAACACCACAGCAAATCGTTGAATTTCATCCTTCATCCCAGCTTCACGCTGGTTGTACCACACAAGTCATCGTGGATTGCTCCCNNCCCCTGCCAACTCGTCTGGCAGGAAGCCGAGGTTAGCAGGCTAGACACAAACCGTAATTTGCTCAGCATTCCGATTTTAACGTGTGCTCGCCGCTTGAAGCGGCGAGCACACGTTAAAATCGGTGAACTGGGACGGCTTCGGTGTCTAGCTTACAAACCTTATTCACCCACGAGGCGAGCTCGTCGGGGTCTAAAAGATAGGTAGTAAAACGAGGGCTAGGCGGGAGAGGGAAACGAACCGTCGTCGTCGAACTTGATTGGGTGATTGATAACGATCTGGTCGTTCGCCCCGACGTAGCCGTTTGCAGCGGCCAGAACATCGATAAATTCATACGTTCCGCCCCGCAGTTAATTGTCGAAGTCCTTTCCCAGAGCACGGAATCGAAAGATCGGACCGCCAGATTTGAACTGTATCGAGACCAACAGGTGTCTTACTACGTGATGGTCGATTCCCAGACCAAACAGGTCGAACCGTATCGCCTGGTTGATGGGATCTATCAACCCTTAAACGACGACAGCGACAGCCAGGAAGCGATCCTCATCGAATTAAGCAGCGATTGCCAAATCAAACTCACAACAAAAGATCTCTAGACCAGAGAGAGAGGCGAGACACGAGTCTTCCGATTTTCTAGCAACTCGCGTCTAGCAACTCGCAACTTTCTAAAAACCGAAAACGACCATGCCAATGATTGATCCGAACGTAATTGAAAGCGGTTCGCCGATCTGGGTATTGGCCGAGCTTTTTCCTCCGCAGGGCAGCTGGGGTACTGAAGAGTATTTACAACTCGAAGCTGGGCGATTGATCGAATTCGAAAGTGGCAGCTTGGAGATACACGACATGCCCACGCCCGAGCATCAGAAGTTGGTGCTTGCCGTCTACCGCTGGTTATTCGCATGGACGCAGCCGCTTCCTGATCCAGGTGATGTTTACGTTGCTCCATTACCGATTCGCTTGTGGGCGGAAAAATATCGCGAGCCAGATGTGGTCTGGATTTGCAGTGCACGAACTCGAATAGACGAATATCCCGATGGCGCTGACTTGGTCGTCGAAGTAACCAGTCCAGGGCAAGCGGCCCGAAAACGAGACCTTGTCGTAAAAGCCAGTGAATACGCGAAAGCGGCGATCAACGAGTACTGGATTGTGGATTCCCAGCAGCGACAAGTGCATGTCGGAAAATTAGACGGCGGCAAATACTCATTCACCATCTACAACACCGATCAAACAGCCGTCTCGGCATCGCATCCCAATCTGCGACTTCCGCTGCCTGAATTATTCAAGTAGCCGTCGCTCTCCGAGAGACGAGAAGCGAGAATAAAACCCCCTGCCAACTGCCACTGACAACTCCAACGCAGCCAACTCCCAACTTCTCAATGAAATCCCTCCTCGTCACCGGTTCGTCTGGCCTCATCGGCTCCGAGGTTTGCCTTCACTTCGCGTCAAAAGGTTGGCGAATCCACGGCGTCGACAATAATCAGCGAGCGGTCTTTTTCGGTCCCCAGGGAGATACACGCTGGAATCAAGGTCGCCTCGCGAAAGCCATAACGGGCTTTCAACATCACGAGCTGGACATTCGAAACCGCGACGGCGTGCTGGAGCTACTGAAAGCGATCAAACCGAACGCCATCGTGCACACGGCGGCTCAGCCCAGCCACGACCGAGCTGCGGCGATCCCGTTTGATGACTTTGATACCAACGCGGTTGGAACACTGAACCTGCTCGAAGCGACCCGCCAGGCGTGCCCCGAGTCCCCGTTTGTTCACATGTCGACCAACAAGGTTTACGGCGACCGGCCGAACGCGATCGCACTCAAAGAACTCGACACCCGGTGGGATTACGACGACATTGAATATGAAAATGGGATCTCCGAGACATTTTCAATTGACCAATCCAAACACTCATTGTTTGGTGCGTCCAAAGTCGCCGCCGACGTCATGGTTCAAGAATACGGTCGCTACTTCAACATGCCAACCTGTGCACTGCGCGGCGGTTGCCTGACAGGCCCTAATCACAGCGGCGTTGAATTGCACGGCTTTTTAAGCTTTCTGGTCAAATGCAACCTGGAAGGCCGCGAGTACAAAGTCTTCGGCTACAAAGGCAAGCAAGTCCGCGACAACATTCACAGCGAAGACGTTGCACGGTTCGCATACGCCTTCATCGACTCGCCGCGATGCGGCGAAGTCTACAACATCGGCGGCGGGAAACCGAACAGTTGCAGCATTCTCGAAGCGTTCAAGATCGCTGAGCGATTAAGCGGTGAAGCAATGCAATACGCCTACGTCGACGAAAACCGCATCGGCGACCACATCTGTTACTACAGCGACCTCCGCAAAATGCGCGAGCACTACCCGAGCTGGGACATCACCATCTCGCTGGAAGAAACGATCGAGCAGATTGTGAGTGCTTGGAGGCGGAGAGCGGAGGGCTAAGAGCGTAGGGATGGACAAGCTCGGAAGTTTTCGGTTTCAGGAATTGTTGATTTGGCAACGCGCTGCGGATATCGGCGTGGGTTTGGACGACATGTCGGTCATACTGGACGAGAAAAAGAAATACCGATTCGCGGAACAACTTCGTGCTGCCGGACTGTCCATTTCGAACAACATCGCCGAAGGCTCTGGAAGCAATTCCAACGCAGACTTTCGCAAGTTTCTCTACATCGCCAGAAAGTCACTCTTCGAATGTGCCAGCATGTTGTTGGTATTTGAACGTCGAAACTACTTCACCGCCGAACAAATTGCACCCGTGATCGACGAACTCGACACCCTGTCCCGCATGATCGTCTCCTTCGCATCCAAGCTAAAGTAGGGAGCAGAGGGCAGAGAGCGAAGAGCAGGAAAGCACAGAAAAGCACAAAGCACACCCTCTCCGCTCTCCGCCCTTCGCCCTTCACCCTTCGCCATGCACCTCCTCCTCACCGGTATCTGTGGTTTCGTCGGATCGACGCTTGCCAAGGCGCTCATTGCCGAACCGTGGGTATCGAGCATCGTTGGCATCGATAACTTCAGTCGAGCTGGCAGCGAGCTCAACCGGTTACCGCTCCGAGATCTCGGAATCCGAATCATCGCCGGCGACATCCGTTGCCAAAGCGATATCGACTCACTTCCAAAATGCGACTATGTCATCGACGCGGCAGCCAATCCAAGCGTTCTCGCGGGCGTGGATGGTAAAACGAGCAGCCGCCAACTGATCGAACACAACTTAGCCGGCACCATCAACATCCTGGAATACTGCAAACGTCATCAAGCCGGTTTCGTATTGCTTTCGACAAGTCGCGTTTATTCGATTCCCGGACTTGCCAACCTGAAGATGAAGGTCGTCAACGATGCCTTCGTCCCGGATCCTAATCAGCAGTTCCCCGATGGAATCACCGTCAACGGCGTCAGCGAAGCGTACTCAACCCACCCGCCGGTATCGCTCTACGGCAGCACGAAAGTGACCAGCGAACATCTTGCCTTGGAATACGGCAGCACCTTTGACTTCCCAGTTTGGGTCAATCGTTGCGGAGTCATGGCAGGTGCGGGTCAGTTCGGGCATCCGGCGCAAGGGATCTTTGCCTATTGGATTCACAGTTTCCGAGAAGGCAAGCCCTTAAAATACATTGGCTTTGGAGGTCATGGCCATCAAGTCCGCGACTGCCTCCACCCCCGCGACTTAGTCCCGTTGCTTAACTCTCAACTCTCGGCTCTAAGCCCTTCGCCCTCTGCCTCCCGCCCTTCGCTCCCTGCCCCCCGCCCTAGGCTCTACAACCTCTCCGGCGGCATCGCAAGCTCCATGTCCCTCGCGCAACTAACCGCCTGGTGCACCCAGCGCTACCCGAACTCACCAACCATCAACTCTTTACCCTCTGCTCTAAGCCCTTCGCCCTCCGCTCATAGCTCTCCCTCTTCCCGCCCCTTCGACATCCCGTGGATGGTTCTTGACGAAACACACTCCACCAGAAGTTGGGACTGGCATCCAGAAACGAGCGCCGTCCAGATCCTATATGAAATCGCTGTCTTCGCCGACCAAAATCCAGATTGGCTGAAAGAGTGTTCTACCTAACGAAGCTCAGGCCGGCATCCAGCAGTAAAGAAAGTGACAAGACACAAGTAAATCCGCTGCCTCATCTCGCAACTCTCCCAGCCCCGAGAACCTAGTTCCTACCCCAACTTTTTCCCTAATGCCCCTTGCCAATTCAAACGCTGCGGACTGCCGACTGCCTACTGCCGACTCCAACGCAACCGGATCCGACTGCCAACTGAAAACTGGAAACTCCGTCTCCGACTTACCCGTAACCATCTATTCTCCGGAATCGCCGCTGGCGAATCCGGGAAAACTGGTGAAGGAAATCTTCGGCGACATCTGGCGTTGCCGCGAACTGACTTGGATTCTCTTCACGCGGGACCTCAAAGCACAATACCGCCAAAGCTACTTCGGATACGTGTGGCTGTTTGTACCGGTCATTTCGACAACAATTGTGTGGATGTTTTTGAACAGCACGCAAGTGATTCAAGTCGCCGAGACTCCGATACCCTACGCGGCGTATGTCCTGCTAGGCTCAATGATTTGGGGCGTATTCACCGCCTCGGTCAACCAACCGCTGATGTCTTTTGAAGCGGGGAAATCAGTCTTCATGAAATTAAAGGTGCCACCGGAGGCATTCATTTTGGCGGGGCTCAGCAAGATTGTTTTTGAACTGTTGATCAAAATGATTGTATTGGTACCGGTTTTTATCGCCTTGCAAATCATGCCCGCCTCCACGGCGTTTCTATTCCCAGTCGGGATGGCGTGCACCGTCCTTATTGGCATGGCGATCGGATTCCTGATGATTCCGATCGGCTCGCTTTATTCGGACGTCGGGCGGCTTGTTACTACTGGATTGAGCTTCGGAATGTACGTGACACCAGTCGTCTATCCGCCGCCAACCGAAGGCTGGGCTGCGACACTGGTCCAGTGGAACCCGCTCACACCCTTCGTGATGGCAACACGCGATTGGCTGACGCTTGGACACAGCGAATACGCCTTACCCATGTTAATCATCACCGCTATTGCCGCCGTGTTTCTGCTCATCGGCATGGTGATCTTCCGAGTTGTCCTGCCACACTTAATCGAACGGATGGGGATGTGAGCGAGCAGCCGACCAACAAATCTCTACCCCGACATTGCCTCTTTGCAGCCGATGTGATGTTGCAAGAATCTGCGGCCATCGAGCGGGCCGCAAAACTTCTTAGTGGTGACTTTGAAAAGGCCGTCGATTTAATCTTGAACTGCACCGGCAATGTCATCGTTAGCGGCGTCGGCAAGAGTGGTCTCATTGGTGCCAAATTGAGCGCCACACTCGCCAGCACCGGAACCCCCAGTCACTTCATACATGCGGCCGAAGCGATGCACGGCGATCTAGGTCGGTTAAGACGCGGTGATATCGCTGTATTACTTAGCAACAGCGGAAACACCGACGAAGTCATCAGTCTGGCTGCGGTTCTTCGTCAAGACGAAGTTGCCATGATTGCAATCACCGGAAATAAAAACAGCGCACTCGGACGTCTCAGCAGCGCGGTTCTAAACCTGGGGCGCACCGAGGAAGCCTGCCCTTATAATTTAGCTCCCACGGCTTCAACCGCCGCGATGCTTGCGATTGGTGACGCGTTGGCACTTTGTGTCAGCAATGCCCGGTCGTTCACGGCGCAGGACTTTCACAAATATCATCCTGGCGGCGCGCTGGGCAAGAGGATGTTGCCGATTCGTGATGTTTTAAGATTCTTGGTAGGAAAGAACACAGCCATCGTGACCGAGGATAAAACGGTTCGGCAGATGTTGGAGATCGCCGAACAGTACCCTCGTCGTTGCGGCGCTGTATTGATCACGCGAGATAACGGTACGCTCTCCGGTATTATTACCGACAGTGACCTCCGACGATTGATCGTCCAGCACGGATTAACGACGTTGGACAGCCGTGTGGAACAAGTAATGACCGTCAATCCGATCCATGCATTGTCGTATGATCTCGTTAAGGACGTGTTGCAAGTTATCCGAGAACATCGACTGGATGAGGTTCCGGTTGTAGACGATTCGGGATATCCAATTGGGGTGTTAGACGTGCAGGACCTGATCGCACTCAAGGTGATTGATGAATAGCGTACAATCTAATTGCCGCATTAGAAGTTCACGCTTTAGGAGCTCCAATGTCTGAAGTCCTGGTCCGATGTGAAAACGTTGGGAAGAAATTTTGCCGAGACCTGAAAAGCAGTCTTTGGTACGGAGTCAAGGACAGCCTCACTGATCTCTTTCGTCGCAATCAGCCGGCAATGGCAGCTAATACCGAACCTGCAGGCGATGCAATCAACAAGCTCCGAGCAGGAGAGTTCTGGGCTAACAGGAACGTAAGTTTCGAGCTAAAGAGAGGGCAATGTTTGGGGTTAATCGGACGAAACGGAGCAGGGAAAACAACATTACTAAAGATGCTAAGCGGCTTAATCAAGCCCGATACCGGACGCATCGAAGTGCACGGTAGAACTGGTGCATTAATAGCTCTTGGCGCCGGATTTAATCCAGTTCTTACAGGAAGGGAAAATGTGTTTGTGAATGGGAGCGTATTGGGCGTAACTAAACGAGAAATGCAGCGTAAACTCGACGAAATAGTCCAGTTCGCCGAAATTGAAGAGTTTATTGATTCGCCCGTTCGGACCTACAGCTCGGGTATGCAAGTAAGGCTCGGATTTGCTATAGCATCAACACTGGAACCAGATGTACTAATTATTGATGAGGTGCTTGCAGTTGGCGACGTTGGATTTAGAACAAAATGCTACAACAGAATCTTCAAGTTGCGAAACAAAGCATCACTGATCTTCGTGAGCCACACAATGTCGCATGTTGACAGGTTGTGCTCACACGCAATGGTGCTGCATAGTGGTCAGTGTCATTTTCTGGGCGAAACTAATTTAGCCATAGATAAATACAATACGCTCTTTACGTCTCAAGCAAAGCCAGAGCAAGTAGCACCTGGGGTTGAGGTGCACTCGGTAAGATTTAATGGGATGGAAAACCCACAAATAACTACGCTCTCCGGCGCAGACGCTTTGACAATAAGCATGGTCACTTCACTCCCGTCGCGGGTTCAGGAGTTAGAAGTGACTGTTTCGTTTCTGGATATGTCCCTCGATCTCATATCGCAAGCAAGTTCTCGGTTTGTTCCAAGTAAGCTAGTGACGGCGAAAAATCCGCATGTCATCAAAGTGCATATTCCCGCAATAAATATGGGAAGTGGCAAACGGCTTTTATCAATTGCTCTTGTAAGCTCATTGACGAACGAGATTTTGTATTGGGGGCACGGTAGTTGGGAAATGAATGTAATGAATAAAGTCTTTGTCCCGACGCCGTCGATGCTCTCGGCGGAGTTCTCCTTGGAGACCGCTCCTGGCTGATTTCTGCTAAAAATGCAAAAGTTCTAAATAATCTTTCCGCCAAAAGCTGATGTAAAGCTGAAATGAGTAGCTGAGATTCTGCAGATAAGTTTAAAGTGCTTCGTGCCGATTGCGTCGCTTCGTATTGAAATTACCTGACTCGAAAATTACAGCGAAGCACAAGTAGACGTGGTATACATTATTTTAATGATATTTTGCGAGCAGCAGAAATACTGCTTGTTTTTCTATATTTAGATCGGACTAGAACGTTGATAAAAGCCTTCGTCTCGCGTGTCTTAAAGCCAAAACCAAAAGCGGTCAAAGACTACGTATTAAAGCATCCGGAATTACTCGACTCCGACGCATTGCTTTCACTAGCGAAATCATCAGACGCAATCCGCAACGTGTTTCGAACCTGGATGCATAACCCAGCGGATATCACAACGTCACGCCTGTCCGTTTCAAGAATTGAAGAGGCATTGGAGACAGCGTCAAAACGGTACGGACATCTAAATCGCTGTCTAATCACAGACTCTCCATTAATTGCAGAATGTTTTTCAAAGCTCAGCTTGACGTATGAGCAGTACCTGCGTTCGCCGGATGATCACCAAGGGGTGCTCGTATTGGCGTTTGAATCTGACGAGAAGCTTTACACTATAATGCGGATCGTGCATTCACAAACAAACACAATATATATTGCACCGCGGATCTTTTATCCGACGGCCCGCTATTTCCATCGAAACGACCTGGCGCGACAAATTTTGCTGGAAGAAGCAAGTTGCAACCCATCGAAGTTCGCGTTAGCCGATTACGAGGTGTTAATTGAATGCATTGAAATAACGAAATCTGTTTCAGGAGCATATGTCGAGATTGGTGTTTACCAAGGCAGAAGCGCCCGTCTTGCGTTGCACTACATGGCAAAGGCAGGAATCGAAAGGGATTCATTTTTCCTTGACACTTACACAGGATTTACATATGAAGGCGCGGGTTCTTCAAAAGACCAGTACTGGGCGGGTTCGCATACAGACACCTCGATTGAAAGGGTAAGGAGGCTCCTTGCTCCTTTCGACAGTAGAGCCAAGTGCGTCGAATGTGATATTTTGCAAGGCGAGATTCCCTCGATGCCGGACGGCATAGCAGTATGCAATATCGATGTGGACATGTACGAGGCCGTAAGAGTTGCGGCCGAGCGAATTTCTCCGCTTGTTAACAAGAATGGAGTTCTGATCTTCGAGGATCAGGGGCACACACCTGCATTAGCTGGCGGTTGGTTAGCGGCAAAAGAGTTTTTGGATTCAAGTGAGGGAAAGCTCTATATTCCCATTCACAAAGACTCCGGCCAGATGTTGTTGATAAAGAAATAGCCGCTATTTACATTATGAGGAACACCTATTATTGCGGATTGGATTTGGTGGTGTGTGGCGTCTTCGGTTTTCGTATTTTAGCTATCGGAGAGATATCGCGAGTTTTTAGTCAAATGGTTTTTAAAAAATGAGTTTTTACGCAGCGATTACTACTATACAGCCACCTACCGCGTGCATGAGAGATCTTGCTGCGAGGCTTGCGGAATGCGGCGGCACCCTCGTCGTCGCAGGTGACACGAAAGGGCCAGATGCTTACGTTCTAAGAAACAGCCGCTTCGTAAGCATTGCCGACCAAAACCAAAGTGGCTTTCGGTTGGCTGACACACTCCCTACCAAGCATTACGCCCGAAAGAACATTGCCTATCTCGAGGCAATCCGCCTCGGTGCTACATGTCTTTATGAAACTGACGATGACAATAGGCCTATCCACGACTGGAAAGTCCGCGACGAGGTGGTGACAGATTATCGATGTGTAATTCGCGAAAACCAATGGGTCAATGTCTACCAGTACTTCAGTAATGACGTTATCTGGCCGCGAGGATTGCCACTAAAGGAAGTGCGAAGGCCAGCACCAAAAATTGAAGTCGCATTCGTGCCTGTGCGTTGCCCTATCCAGCAAGGGCTTGTGAATAACTCACCTGACGTGGATGCCATTTGGAGATTGACGCAGGATCGTCCGTTCGATTTCGATCCAGGGAAGCTATCGGTTCTTCTTCCGCCCGGGGCCTGGTGCCCTTTCAACACGCAGTCAACGTGGTGGTGGCCGATTGCGTTCCCATTGCTTTACATCCCAAGTTATTGCTCTTTTCGTATGTGCGACATCTGGAAAAGCTTTATTGCGCAGCGCTGTTTGTGGCAGCTCGGAATGGGGGTTGCGTTTCATGCCGCCGAGGTAATACAAGATCGTAACGAACATGATCTTTCACAGGACTTTGAATCAGAGATCCCTGGTTATCTGCGCAACCAAGAAATTATTGAAATTCTAGAGAAATGTGACTTGATGGTGGGCGAAGAGTACATCGCAGATAATCTCTATCGATGCTATACCGCTCTGGTAGATAAAGCAATCTTCCCAGAGAAAGAACTTGATCTCGTACGACGTTGGTTAGCAGACGTCGAAATGGCTAGATCATGATCCATTTTTTCAAGACTCGCGGGAAGTCTAGATGCAAACCAAGCGTGTATATTTATGGTATGCCGATTCACCAAATGGACCAGACCATCTATGGTGGACAATATGGTAATGCAACTCGTGCAGTTGGCTTAGCATTCAATTTATGCAAGTTGGGGCACAAAGTGTTTCTTGAAGTTGAGGATGAGTTCGAAGACAGGACTGCGTCAGACCATGGCTTTGATTTTCCGCAGTTCATACGAGCAAGCGAACGATCGAATATACTTTCCAAAACGGATCGCCTGTTGATCTCGTGCACAAATATAGAGTCTTTCAAACGACTCTCCAATCGTGAACCCTACCTCGAGCATCCATGCCGTGTTATTGTTAGCTGTTTTGATCTAGGACAAAAAATCGAGTGGGAACGTTTCGCCGAGTCCACGAAAGCAATCACATTTAACAACAACCAGCAAAAATTGAGATGGGACAAAAGGAAATCCGGTGTTGACGCTTACGTAGTTCCGTACGGGGTGAATGAGCATGAGTACGTCGACGAAGCGATCGTTGATGTTCAAAGGCCTTCGGCGCTTTGGATAGGGGAAATCCGACGAAATGACATGCTAGAAAGGATTGTTAAATTTGCGAAGGCTAACCCAACGGCGCACGTTACAATCGTGGCACGCAAAATTTATGACTGTGGTATTCCAGACGAAAAAAGGGGCGGTAGATTGGCCCCTTTTGGTGATTTTCGCGACGGTAAAGATCCATTGTCAAAATTTGATCACATTGTCAAGCAGATATGCAGGGAACCAAAACCCAAAAACATAGAGTTCCTTGGTCCCGTGGAGGGCGAAAATCACGTTATTCAAGGAAGAAATTTGGTAGGTTTGGATTTCAGTCGCTTCCCAGCGCAGGAGCATGACAATACGAAAATCCTTGATTATCTTAGAAGCGGAATGTGTGTTATCTGCGACCGCGGCACCCCAAGTTGTCGTTTTGTTGAAGAGACCGGCCATGGTGTAATTGTTGAGCCCGAGTTTTCTGAGATTGAGATTCAAGATGCTTTTGCGCGTTGTATTGAAATTGGCAGCCTTTCACGCCGAATGAAGGTCGCTAGATACGTGCGAGAAAAATACGGATGGAACTCCATTGCGAGTCAGATATCAGATATTCTTCAGAAGGTGCATTCAAGCACAAGGTTAAGCATTGCAGATACTTTTTTCAAGAAATTAAAACGTTAGTCGCGGAGCAATTTTGCGACAGACGAATGTCCGAAGTGACAATGTTGCGAAACTTTTTAGTTTTGGGAGCGTTAATGTTGGCGATAAGCGAGATGTACGGATGCTTGGACGCGCACACAAGTACCAATATTTCAGAGAATGCTGCGGCATCGGCTACAAACAGATAATACCGCGAGCCCCAACGGACACCCCCCCCTCTCTCCACCTGGCGGGGCGGGTTTAGTGACAAGCCTGAGTACGTCCGGCAGTTATAGCTTGCGATTCCGAGGTATCATTCGGTTCACGAAGCGGCCGTTTACCATTTTTAATGTCTTCGAATCGCATCACCGCCAGCTATAATGGCCCTTGTTTTTTAAGAATTGCACTTATAAATCGAGGTCACGTTGCGAGCGATTTCTCGTGTCATGGTATTATGTTTGATCCGTTCGCGAAGGTTTGTCTTTTCTGCAAGTGCGGGCAAATCAGTAAGCAATAGACTCCCTGCGACTCGTGTTCGGGCTTAAACATTTGCGGTTGTATACCGCCTTAAGGCGCTGAGAACGTATCATGGTCGATTCGAGGATGCGGAGGTGATTTTGAATTGCGAGTTCAGTCTTAAAGCATGTCAGATTTTTGTGGATGTGTTTGGATCATCAGTTTATAACAGGATCTTCAAGTCCTAGATGGCGAACGACACAATGAGAAGATTTTGGCCAAATCACCTCGTAGCCGACTGTATGCGTCCAGTGAGAAGGCCGATAGTTTACTCCCGCAGCGATTACTCAAAATACTAGATAAATTGAATCAATATCGCTGCAAGGCTCTGCATTGCTACACAAAACCGCTCATGCCTGAATCCGAGCAAGATTTTAGGGATACGAGTAAGCTCATGGGAAGAGGCGTTGATTTTTGTATGTATAGGTACCTCTAGGTGATGCTACCACTTCTAGACCGCGATGCGTGTACCCGATGCGGAGCCTGCTTTGTGGCTGACACTCACCGGCAACTTTCAAAAGACTCGCTTGGTTTTCCAGTCTATGACCCAAAGCAGAACATAGATACTCAGAAACTACTAAGTGTCTGCACAGGTGAGAATTGGAACTACCGTCAGCTATTGAAGGAAGAATACGGTGACAACGTCCAGTATGACCCAAGCACACCCGATATTGGCCACCACCGTACTATTTATCTAGTTGCTTCTAGCGACTCGAAACACCGACTTTTGGGGCAGAGTGGAGGAGTGACAACGACAATTCTTCGGCATGGGTTTGAAACTGGATACATTGATGCGACACTCGCCGTACGTCGCCCGAAAGCCAATGTGGGTAGCCCGTATGCATCCGAACCTTTCATTGCTACAAACACCGAAGAATTGCTGGACTCCTGCGGATCCAAGTACACGATTTGCAGCACGCTTGAGCTTTTGGGCGAGATCGCGTCGCGCTCCAGCAAGTTCGCACTTACGTCGCTTCCTTGTCAGACCGTTGGGCTAAAGCGTTTGGTGCAAGCACATGATTCGACCCTCCGGGATAAATGCAAACTCATAATCGGTCCCTTTTGCGGTCTGAACATGGAAGCGGAAGCGGGCCTCGCGCTAGCGAAAGCAACGGGCATTGAACCTGCGAACGTTGTTGAGTTCCGCAACCGAGGGGGGGAGTTTCCTGGCGTTACTATTTTCAAGAACGCTCACGGTGCTGACCATTTCGTCGATCGTACGGCGCACCGAATGCTTTACCGCATGTATTCCCCGCTTCGGTGCTATACGTGCACCGACTACGGTAATGAACTGGCCGATCTCTCCGTCGCAGACTGCTGGTTGAGCGAAAAAGGAGAGTTTAAGTTCCCTGAAGGGGCAGCGTACGTAATTTGCAGAACAGAACGCGGGGAGAAGTTGCTCCGAGAAGTGATCTCGTCCGGGAAGTTAATTTCGTACGACTTTAATGAAAATGTCGCGAAGCGAAATTGGCGAGACAGTTTTCTGCATCGGAAGGTACGCGCTCACAATCGAATTCGGTATTGGGCCAAACGTGGGAAGTTGGTTCCGAAACCCGACTATCCTATGCCTGCGGAATTTACGGATTCGAAAATCGCCGATTTTATCGAGATTGCATTTTGGCGGTTTTTTAGGTGGCGGTTCGCGCGCACAGTAACACTTAAACTGTGGTTTCGGCTTTCAAATGCCCCGGAGCGAACTATCAGAAACTTGCTGTTCCAAGACTGCAAACGCTATCTGTTTACGCATACATTTGATCATTTTAATCGAGATAACTTCACGAATTCAGCTTGGCAGTACTATCGTGCGTTCTCGTCACAGGCTAAGTCTTTCCGATTGCTACTTCGTTCATTGGTCCCGAACACGTTGGTTCGTGCTGCGAAAAAAGTACGTACCGCGGTCAGGCATTGCTTAACGGGGAGGTAGATGAAACCGCCTTCCAGCCCAACGAGGGGACACGAAATTGTTTAGTCGCTTGAAGCGTCGTATTCGCATTCTTTGGTTACGGCATGATATTGCGAAAGATGTCCATCTTTCCGTCGGAAGTCGAAAAACTCAGTTCCGGGGATGGGGTTACTTTGACGAGAGATGGGATGGGTATCCGCGTGTGTTAATGGCTGCTGGTCATGGCTACGGCAATGTAGGCGATGAGGCACAGTGCGGGGCTTGTGTGCAACGTTGGCGTTCCGTAGCCCCCGGATGTAAGATCACTCTCTTTTCGCCAAGTCCGCCTTACACGGAGGCTTTGCACAATGAGAAATGTGAGTGGGCGCCCAGAGTCGCTTGGTTTAGAGCTAATACAGACAATCTTTATTTCGGAGATTGGGAGAATTTCGAACGCGAGTTTTGGAAGCTGCGTCGAAGGCTAATTTGGTCAGTTGAGCTGATGCGACGTGGCGTCAAACTCAGTTTTTTGTGCCCACGAGAATCGTCTGTGATCAATTGCTTGCTACAGCACGACATTCTTCATATCTCCGGCGGCGGTTTTCTAACAGGCAAGACTCGCAGTAGACTTTGGGAAAACTGTTTGCTCATGGAGGTTTGTGCATTGCTTGGGATTCCGTACATTCTTACAGGCCATAACATTGGTGTCTTTGAAGATGAAAAAGACAAGAACGTTGCTCGTAGAGGCTTATTAAACGCGCGCTACATTGGCCTACGCGACCGCGGAATCTCGGAAAATGAACTGAACGCAACAGGGATTTGTGGAAGTCACATTGAATCGACGTGTGATGATGCACTGTTATGCCCTCGAGCTGATAACGAAATTGTTCGAAGTCAAATTTTAAAAAACAACGGCGATTCGGATAAATCATGGGTAGCGGTCAATTGCCACTACTGGGGCCAATCAGAAGTAGACAAACCAAAGTTCACTAAGCAATTCGCCCTTATCTGCGACCACATTGCTTCTCAACTAAAGATGCAAGTTGTGTTCATCGCTATGACCCCCACTGATGCCGATTGTGCGAATGACGTCATAAAGGAAATGCGACAATCGGCAGTTAAAATACCATATTGCCCCGACTTTCGCGTCGTGCGCGGAATCATTGCCGACTCGGTTTTTATTTTCACGATGAAACATCATCCGATTGTTTTTGCACAAGGAGAAAGCGTTCCGGTAGTTTGTGTCGCGCTGGACGACTACTACTTCCACAAGAACCGAGGCGCTTTAGACAATACCGGGCATACGAAGTTTCTGTTGAATGGCGAGGAGTTTTATGGTGAAACCTTCAAGAATAAGATAGATCAAGTGATCCAACAGAAAAGCACCATCACAAAGGAGATGCGCACCTGGGTCGAGGCAATGCGAAAGATTGAACTTAACCCGTATAAACGCGTGATAACGATGATTGGCGGTTCAAGGGAGCCACTTTGTTAGAATTAAAATTCTTGCGACGCAGATCTCGCGTGTTCATTGCGGCGGAGTGCCTTCCGTGGGTTGGCTTCAATTTTGATGAATTGGCAACTAACTTGTCTGATTGTGGCATAGGATTGGTACGTGCTAAACCCTTTCAGGCGTCGGCGACTATCGAACCGAGTTTAGACGCTGATTTTTCGTGCATTGGCACCACCGGGCGGGCTTGGCTGCCGGAAGCAGTGCAATACGCAACTTGCATTGAAACAGAGAAATTGCCTGCAGAGATTTCCAACGAAGACAGGGTTGTCACGCAGCGGCATTATGCTCATTACAGTCGCCTAGTCGAATGGTACACCGCGCAGCTTATAGATACCTGTACGGAACTCGTTCTCATTGTTCAGGGGTTTGAACTGACGAATGCGGCTATTCGCCGAGCCGCTCTAGACCTCGATATAAAGGTAGTTGCTATTGAAAACACGTCTCGTCAGTCGCGTTTGCTTTGGGATAACGTATCGGGGATTACGACCAATCGGAATCTTGCAAAGAATTATTACTGGCGCAGCAAGGATGGTGACTGCCATGCCGACCTTGATCAATACATTGAGGAAATAGTCTCTACTACTCGACAAGAAAAATCTCAAGAGCATCAATCACCAGAGAAGGGCTATGAGTCGAATGGCAAGCCTTACGTGCTTTACGTTGGTCAAGTGTACACAGACTCTTCCCTGGTATTCGGATGTCGGGACTGGACTGGGCCGGTAGAATTGCTGGAGCGTCTTGCCCAGTGGTGCGATGAACACAATTTCCGTTTAGTCGCTAAACTGCACCCGAAAGAGATCTTTGGAAGAGCCCCCAT
Source organism: Planctomycetaceae bacterium (assembly GCA_003506095.1). Taxonomy (GTDB): domain Bacteria; phylum Planctomycetota; class Planctomycetia; order Pirellulales; family Pirellulaceae; genus UBA6163. The sequence continues at coordinate 15,950 of DNWZ01000011.1, forward strand.
AACGGGAGGCCCTTATGCCAAACTTACATGGCGTAAAATTTGTCAGTCCGCACTGCTCCAGGAACGAATCGACGCGGGGACCTTGTTGGTTGATTACGAGAATACTTATGACACGTATTCTCTCATCAACGATTGCTGTTTTGTGGTCACATTTAATTCGCAGACCGGCCTCGAAGCTCTTATTCGAGACAAACCGCTTCTACTATGCGGCGACGCCTACTACGGTGGAGTCGGCTTGACCACCGAATGTGGCTCTCCGCACTCGTTGAATGCTGTACTCGATGCAGGAATCAAATCAAACTTCGCGGAGGCCAAGCGTTTCACCTACATCTATTTTGAAAAATATTGCATCGAGAAAAGCATAACATCGTTCGCGAGTTTTCTCCGATCGATCGTGTTTACTACAGAGATACGACGGAGTTGACACTTGCCCCCCTCGAGCATCGCGCTGCCCCCCCTGCAGCGCTGTGTTTGTTGCTGCTGATATCGCAAGAGATAGCTCCTGCACGGTTGTCATCTATTTTGGCTTCCTGGAACCGGCGATGGTTTCCGGTACAAGCAAGGCAACGGGCACCGTGGCAGTTATCTCCGAGCTGGCCAATAACTGTCGTTTGCAATTTCCGGCCTAAAATGACGGAACAAATTACACAATAACTTTCACGCCTATGCTCACGCGTCGCTGTGCCGGATTTAGGTGTCGCGAAGCGTTTATACGTCACAGTGCAGGACGCATGGTGATGCCGGGCGCACCTGAATAACGTGATCACGGTTGTTCCACGTCAGAGCATCGCAAGAAACAGATTCATTTCGGTAGGTTAGCGATATCGCGGATGCGGACAAGTCGCCTTACAACAGTTTGTAGCTTGTTGTCATGGACTTGTAAGTGTAAGCCGATTGATAAGTTTCAGAACTAACAGATCAATCCTCGTGAGGCCCCTCTGCTATCTCGTTTTGAGTCACTTGGAAATCCCCAGGTATGGATTTAAGGCTCTGAGTCGGTCGCGCCCTAAAACTAATCAATGCACTTGGTGATTCCGTGCATCTTTCAAATCATAGATGTACGATAAGCAAGAAAGTTAAATGCTATCCGCGTTCATAAGTTTCGTCAAGCAAGTTGGTTGCTATCAAAGCTAGTCATCGCCGCGGCAATTAGGCGGTCAATAGTTCCTGGTTTATAATATTCACTCAGAATCGCCTGTTGAAGAGTTCATGAATCCTGGGAGATCAAGGGATTATAATAGCAAGCACAGTCACTTGCAATTTGGATGAATAGCCACATGAGATTGGTAAGTGTCATTGTTCCGTCGTTTAACTCAGATAAATATATCCGCGATTGCGTAAGGTCTGTGCAAACTCAGAGCTTGCAGGATTTTGAAATAATCGTGGTAAATGATGGGTCAACTGATCAATCTACACCGATAGTCGAGGACATGGCCTTGCGTGATCAACGCATCGTATGTCTGGCACATCCTGATGGCAAAAATTTGGGAGTCAGTAAAAGTAGAAAACTAGCAATCGCAAGAGCTTCCGGAAAATACATAGCATTCCTGGATTCCGATGACGCGTTTATGCCCTGTAAGCTAGAGCGTCAATGCGCAATGTTAGACCAAAACCAAAACGCCGTACTGTGCCACACTGCAATCGATGTCATTGGTGATCCGACACTGAAGATTCAATTCGAAGAGAGCTTCAATTTCTCTAGGGTGTTAACAAGCTATACCTACCATACGCGTCCTGATGCTCTCAAGCGTAACATAATATGCAACTCGAGCGTCGTGACGCGATCAGAGCCTCTCAAAAAAGCGTTAGTTTCGTTTCCGCAAATGTTTCAAACAGAAGACTGGATAAATTGGCTCAGGATATCTAGGTTTGGTGATTTTATTTTCACACCTGAACGCCTCACGGCGTACCGCTTGCATGCCAATTCCGCGACAGGAAGAATTTTGCAGGATCGTCTCGCCGCAAAGTACTCACGACTTGAGTTCTTACTTAGCTGCATCTGTTTTGCGGAAGACGAACCACTGCGGCAAAACGCAGAACGCGAACTTACTGAGTCCGTTTCTGATCTCTTGGCAATCTACTCACAGAACTCTCCTGTAAGAGAAAACCTCCTTCGAGATGCCGTGGACAGCGAGGAAGGGTGTCGATTCATTAAATCGATACTGCGCGATGAACTTCAGCTTTTAAGGCGGGAGCTCGAGACCGCAAAGTCAAGTGAACGACAATTGCGAAATTCAAGAAGCTACCGCCTAGGGCAAACGCTTCTTAAGCCAGGAAAATGGCTTCAAAGAATTTTGGACCGCTAATTCTTGCGGGCTCGAAAAGTTTAACGTGTTCAAGTCATTTTAAGTGCACGACAGTTTTAAATCCATGGAGAAACCGCAAAAAGCAGCCATTTCGTCGGCGTTAGAAACCACGTCTCTGGAACCGCTCAGCGTCGTCTTTGCATGTGACACTGCATTTACGCGACTTACTGCGGCGGCAATGCTGTCTGCGATACGGCACTATGCAGGTCCGATTAAAGTGTTCTTAATTCACCAGAATGTCTCAGACGATGCGCTGCGATCGATGAGGAAAATGCTTTCCCATTTCGGTTCGGAGTTTTCCCCAATCTCGCTCAAGCTGAGCCATGTTGCCAAGTTGACTAACCTTCCCGTCAGCGGTCATGTGAGCCTTGCCACCTACTTTCGCCTGCTTATCCCAGAATTACTCCCCCCAGATGTTCGGAAATGCATTTATCTCGACTCCGATATTCTCGTCTTGCGTAGCCTCAGAGAATTGCAAGATACAGAATTAAATGGGGCTCCATTTGCAGCAACGTTTCAAGCCACACACGATGGTTCAGCTTATCTGCGATTGCCTCCCGGAGCTCCGTACCTAAACGCTGGGATTCTCGTCCTCGACCTAAATGCGTGGCGTGAAGCAAAGCTATCTCGCAAATTGATTGACTTCGGACTACAACAGGAGCACGGTGCTCTCCAGAGTTGGGACCAGGATATACTTGCAAAGTACTTCGTTGGTAATTGGCGCCGACTACCCGTGGAATGGAATGTCACACACCATTATTTCTTCGAATCGGCAATTGGTGTGCGACAACCCCCACCCGAACCTGCGATCGTTCACTTTTCAGGCATGCAGAAACCGTGGGAGCCAGATGCGACTCATCCTTATGCCAAAGCATTCTGGGAAAACGCAGCAGGCCTCGAAGAGTTTGGCTTAGGAATTCGCAAACGGCAGGAAGAATCGAACAAATCATCATTTTCAAATCGTTTAAAGGTGCGGCTAACCAACACTGTTGAATCGGCAGTTTCGATAGTTGCTCGTAAAGTCCCAAAGCTCCACCGACTTCTCGACAGATCTCTACGAAGGGTGAACGAAACCAAAAAGCAAGTCAACACATCCCCAGCGGATCAAATTGATCCTGATGTTGGTCGCGTAAAGGATCTACTTTCATGCTACTTCCCCGATCTAAGCGTCAAGGCAGGGCCATTCAAGGGCCTATCGTATCCTGCGAATTTTGACTTGCGGGGTGACCTCCCTGCTAGGCTTAGTGGTGGCTATGAAGCAGAATTACACCATAGCCTTGAGCGGCTTTTCGAGCGTCATTATGAACGTATAATCACGGTTGGTATTGGGGATGGGTATTACACAGCGGGATGCGCAAAGAAGTTTCCCAACGCGGAAATATTCGCATTCGACATTTCGCCTACGGCCAGAACGTGCTGTAGACAACTGTGTGAACACAACGGGCTAGCCAACAGACTGCAGATTCGAGAGGACTTCTTCTGGCACGACTTCAAACCGCTGTCGGAAGTTGCAGGGCTCATGTTAGTAGACGCCGGTGGTCACGAAGCAATGATGTTTCAGGGCACCCATGGCCTAGGATTGTTAAAGAACTGGGACATGATAATCGAAGTACACGACGCAGTGAACCCGGGACTAACGCACGAGTTGACGAGGCGACTTAAAAAAAGCCATAGTACGGAACTGATCTCCTGCTTGCCTGATGTTTACCGCCCTGACGAACTTTGTCCTTCCTGGATGGATGAGGTTTGTTTTCAAGAACGCCTTGAGATACTTCGAAGTGGAAGCCAAGTTGTCAAGAAATGGTTGGTCTGCCATGCAAACCGCGAGGCCGACGCAGTACGGATCGAGCCAATTAGTCGGATCCCGCAATCTTTTTAAGTTCCCCTTTGGTCAAAGCCGGTGAGGTTTATTCGCCGTACCGAGATTCTGCTCGGCTAAACCTCGATTGAAGTCGTAGTTGACAGTCTCGGATTGAAATCTGTTGTCTAAACTTGTGACACGAATCATTAATACTACGCCCTTGAAACTTGTCTTTGCATATAACGCGCATGACAAAACAAGCGCCGACTTTTACAATACATTAGCATCTAGCGCCCCGAATTTTCTAGATATCGCGCCGGTTTCGCTCAGCACAGAGGATTACGCTTCTCCACTTACTTGGCCAGAACTCGACTCGAGGTGGCGCGCTCGCGATCCAAAGTTGCTGGATCGCTATCGCACCTTAATCCGTGCGTGTGCAGGTGCGGATGCAATGCTGGCAGTTAACGGTGTAAATGTACACCCCGGCGTTTTGCAGTATTTAGGAACATTTAATGCGTATATGTTTAATGACGACCCGGAGGACAGCCCCTGGCAGAGTCGCATTTTAAGTCCAAATTTCGACGGCGTATTTTACGGCAACATATCGGCTGGTTTTCAATATGAGTCGTGGGGCTGTAAAAATGCGGTGTGGCATCCTATTTTTACTGTTGATAGTCATTTTCCCTGTAAAGAACAAGTTGACTCTCTATTCGCGAAACAACGGGACATCCCGATAATCCTCGGCTGCGGACTAGACTCTTATGCATCCTATCGAGGTGAGCGATTGCGCCGGTTGTCCGGAAATTTCCCCGAGGCGGAGTGCTATGGAAGGGGATGGCAGAGGGGCCTCGTTAGCGAAAGTACATTGCACGATCTTTATCGCCGGACCCGGATTGGGTGGAACATTCACCGCACCACTGGGCCGATTAATAGAAGAATGTTCGCGCTTGCCGCTCACGGTGTGCTCCAAATTTGCGATAATAAAACTGGCCTCGGAAAAATTTTTAAGCTCAACGAAGAAGTAGTTGGATTCGATACGATCGATGAAGCAATCGAATTAACACGCTACTATTTATTGCATGAGGATGAGCGACTCGAAATTGCAAAAGGCGGTTTCGCACGTTACTGGCGAGACTATTCCACAACGGCTTGGTGGAATCGTCTGTACCAACAATTGATTCAATGGGGTGTTGAACCTGGGGTCAGTCGTACACATCGCTCGAATCGAAAGATTCCAGGGCGGAATCTGAGTTCCATCACACAGACGAGCGTAAACGCTCTAAAGCATGCCGCGTCACGTAGTTTATTGGCCGTTAGAGCGGCAAAGCGCGAGTACGCAAAGAAGGAACAATGGTGGAAGATCTATGACCGAGTATTTACTTGTGAGACCGTTTACCTTTCGCAAGACTATACGACGCCGCCCTCGAAGCCAAGTGAGGCCGAAAGAGTAAGATACGAGCACCTTTCGCCGCAGCAACGCGCCGTACGGTGGGCCCTGACCCAATTGGTTGGGAGTGCAAAACGCATGCTTATTTCTGATCCGATGCCAGCATTTTTAGTGGATTTGTTAAGTGTGGATGCGCCACGCGAACTGAACATACTTGATCTAAATGACGAAGATGCAGAGACCACGTACGACCTGAACATTTCCGTCGACGTTGCAAACGAGGAAACGAATCTGATCAATCACATTAAATATGTCAGCACGAAGGCAACTAAGGGGGTTTACGCTTTTCCGGGGAGAAAAGTTGAAGAAGTGTCGACTGGGCGCGATTTCAACGGAATGACTTTTGGCGAAGCTTATTGGTTACTGCGCAATTATTACGCACGAGTGCGCCTTCTGCGAATGCCATCACCAGTGGTGCCTTGGCTGGAACCCGCAGACATTAATTCTATTGGCGAGTACGTAGTGGCCGTGGCCGAAAAGTAAGAGACCCGGCATCCCGCCTTGAAATAGGTTTCTGCATCGCGCATGCCTGACGCTGAAAATACACGAGTACCGTTTCTTAAAGTATAGCTCAGTCATAAATCGCAACGCAGAAGTGTTAGACTCAGTGAAATGTGTTTGGGTGGTTACGGGCAGCAAGTACGTTCCCTGGGCGTTGGCTAGCACAGCATCAGTGCATATACATCATCCTGATATGGAACTTGTCTGGCTCGCCTCAAACGACACAATGAACCGGCTTTGCGAACTTTTGCCTGAATGGTTAGAGGCAAAACTTCAGGTTCGTGTTGTTGCAGCGAAAGAAGAAGACAACAGGATCGCAAGCAGGCGACTCAAGGTACAAGCAAGGCAATTGGTCGAAGGGGATTTCTTTCAGTTGGATGCAGACCTGTTACTAGCGCGTCCGCTACGCTTCTCCGACTTCGAGAATGTGGCGTCCGTTGCCGCTGCATTGAACCGCGAGACATTGGGTGACTTTAAAGAAGATTTTGAGAACAAATGGTCCCAACAATTGTTTCGCCAAGCCGGGTGGAAGTGGCCTGAGAATTATTTCAACACCGGATTCCTGTTTTGGAAGGACAACGAGCGAACTCATGGCTTTTGCAAGGGTTGGCAAGAGGCAAGAGATGAGTTCACTGCACGAGTTGGAAAAGTCATTGACCAACCCGCGTTTAATCGTGTCGCATGCGAGCACGAACATGTCACCGTCGTCGATTCCTGCTACAATTCGCCCGTCAGCACACTTCCCCAGCTTTCCCGCAAAGCGCGATGCTACCATTATTATGCGGACCAGGATGGCCACGATGGGTTCCGCGGTACGGCTTTGGGGTACCTAGCAGAGAAACTGTCTAATAAAGACAACGACGCACGTGCAGCGATTGAACAGTTCGCAAGGTCCCCAAGACCATTTGTGGGTTGGGGTGCGAACAGCACTCAGTATCGCATGGCAGGCCAGTGGGCGAACTATTTCGAGCGAAAGTTGCGAGTGTCTTTGAACCACCTGAAGCGAAAGTTTGCCGGCGCACCACACCGCAATTGAACAAGCTAAAGTCCTACCCGAAAAATAACGCGAACCAAGGCTACTGACAACATCGCTTATTCCTGTGATAGTTCCTAACTTTACGATGTCATTGGCAGCCTGCCGCCGTTCTGCCTGCATAGTCGCTGCAGTTTCAGCTTTTCCGCGACACTGATTTAAATTTGATCAAGTGAACATACTATTTATTTCAACCCAAGATAAGCCTCCTTGGGGCGGTGCAGAGGAATTGTGGTCTGACACGGCACTGCACGCATTAAGCGCGGGACATCAGGTGGCCGTTTGGGTCAGCGAACGTGAGGATATCCACCCAAAACTTCGACAATTGGAGGCGAATGGTGCGACGATTTACTATTGGGCAGTGAGTCCTTCGCCGACGAGTATACCGAGTCGAATCTTGCGTCGCCTGGGTGTTGGGCTTGAGAAATCTTCGTGGGCCTTTGCTCGGTGGTCACAAGCTGAGGCATCGTTGCCGTTGGTTCCGGACGTCGTTTGTGTTAGCCAGGGTGGGACTTACTGCGCACTGCAGACGAAAGGGTTAACCGCTTGGATCTTGTCGCAGCCATCGCCGCTCCTGCTTCTGTGCCATAGCCATCGCTCATGGGCCTTGCCTGACGCGCTGGATCGTCCAGCAGCGAGGCAGTTGTTTGAGAACGCAGCGTCGGTTTGTTTCGTTGCCCAAGCTAATCTAGACGCCGCACGTCGCTTTCTTGCTTCGTCCCTGCCGCGGGCTCACGTTGTTCAAAATCCGGTCAACCTTTTGGACCAGTCGGCCGTGTCGTGGCCAACAACCGATGTAACGCACTTCGCAACCGTCGCCCGTTTAAATTGCCGCGATAAGGGCCAAGACCTCCTGATTGAGACGTTGGCAAGCGAGAAATGGAAGCAGCGATCGTTTAAACTGAGCATATTTGGTACCGGTCCCGATCAAGAGTATCTGACCGAACTAATTGCCTGTCACCAACTGGAGGGCCAGGTACGACTGTGTGGTCACGAGAGCGACTTGAGGAAAATCTGGGCTGAGCACCATTTGCTAATCCTGCCGTCGCTGTCCGAAGGCACACCACTCAGCCTGATCGAGGCGCAACTCTGCGCCCGCCCCGCACTTGTTACCCGAGTAGATGGCAACCCAGAATGGGTTGACGACGGCGAAACTGGTTTCATTGCGGAAGCACCGTCCGTACATCATCTGTCGCTCGCCCTCGAACGCGCCTGGGAAGCCCGCGACCGCTGGCAAGAAATCGGCAACGCAGCACGAGCCCAGTGCGTTGTCAAACGCGATCCTGAGCCCGCAGGAGCGTTATTGAAACTTATCGAGTCCGCCCGGCGCACCGGCACAGTAGCGACAATCAATCAACCAAACTCCACCCCTGAATCAGGATCGCGCTGAGATAACAACGAGGCGGGCGCCTTGTGAACTGCTAACTGCTAACTGCCCTATGCAACTTTCCGTTATCATCTGTACCCACAACCCTCGCGAAGACTACCTGCGTCGAACGCTCGATGCTTTACAAAAGCAAACGTTACCGCGTGATCAGTGGGAGCTTCTGCTGATCGACAATGCGTCGACTGAAGAGTTATCAGCACATTGGGACCTAACCTGGCACTCGCAGGGACGCCACATCCGAGAAAATGAACTCGGATTGACGCCCGCACGCCTGCGC
>DNWZ01000096.1 GCA_003506095.1 Planctomycetaceae bacterium
GTTGTTTGAATCACAAAACGTTCGGACGTCAATCCGTTACTGCTGCGAACATGTCGTCGATCAAAAACTGGCGCTTCGCATCGCCTCACAATCCGATCATTTCGCTGGATTGGGTGCACATCGAACCGAACCCACTGGCAACCGTCCCGCATGAAGGGTTCGATATCGAAAGCGTGCAAACAGCTCGATCGAGCGCCTGTGTCGATCTTAGCCTTGATCGACCGAATCGACAAATCGGGTAACCCAACCCATTCTCTCCAACCAATCGTCATCAACGAATCCAGGTCCACTTCTCGACTCCGCTTGGGTTTGCCGCACCCCCAACGACCGCTGTCATGGGGATTGGTCATCCGGCCGTCATTCATCTCAACGAGAAGTCTAACGCCAAATCTCGCCAGCGCGAAATCGACCCGATCATTTTAACCTGCCTGCGGCTCCGATGACCGAACGGCAGCACCGAAAGACGCAGCCCACCATCCCCCTCACCCCCAGATTCAGGCGTCCATCGTTCGTCTTGCCCAGGCAGATGCCACAGCGGTTAAACTGGGCTTCGTAAAGTTCGCCTACGCTTTCCCCTTGATAATCGATGTCCAACTTGCACAGAAACAACTTTGCGTCTGCTGACGACCACGAATCAATCAGTCGCCGAAACTGGATCGCAGTGGGGGCCGCTGCGATTTCTGTGGCCGCAATCGGGCCGCTACCTCACGTGACTCGCGCGTCAGAACCCAAAGCGGAGCCTTTCGCATACCGCTTCTTGCTCGCTTCTTCGTTGTATGGCTACGGAAAACTGGAGGAAATCGTTCCTCTGGTGCGATCGACCGGTGCGACCGCGATCGACATTTGGCCCAAGGTTCACGGCGATCAACGCGAGCAAATCGACGCAATGGGTGAACCGGCTTTCGCGGACCTGCTCGCTCGCAATGACGTAACATTAGGCTGCATCACCCAGTACAAACTTGGCCCGTTCGGTTTGGCCGATGAAATGCGATTGGCTCAGCGGCTAGGATGCAAAACGATCGTTACCGGCGCCGTGGGGCCGCGAGGACTTGGCGGCAAGGAGCTGAAGTTCGCGGTAAGCGATTTCGTTGAAAAAATGAAGCCGCACTTAGAAATGGCGCAACAGACAGGAGTGACGATCGCGATCGAAAACCATGCGAACAACTTGGTCGATTCGCCAGACGCGATTCGCTGGCTGGCCGAACTTTGCCCCTCCACCAACCTCGCCATTGCGCTGGCGCCTTACCATCTGGCGCAAGACCCTATCATGATCGCAAAACTGATTAGCGACATTGGCGACCGGATGGCCGTTTTTTATGCGTGGCAACATGGAAACGGATCAATGGCGGCGCAACCCAAAGAGTCCGAACTTTTGCAAATGCCGGGGCGAGGCGACCTGGACTTCGAACCGATCGTTGCGGCGCTTCGCAGAATCAATTATCAAGGCTGGACAGAAATCTTTATGCATTCTTATCCTCGTGGAACCGCCATTCTCAACAGCATTAACGCGGTTACCGACGAAGTCAAACGCGGCGCTGCCTATATGAATCGACTCGCGGGTCTTGATTGATAGAATCATCTTGCATTGACCCATATTCCTTCTTTTACAACCGTTTTTCAGCAGAGTTACACGCATGTCGCTTGATAAAGTATTGATCGTAATCGGTGATGCAACCGAGACGCTCGACACCATGTATCCCTACTACCGATTGCAAGAAGCCGGCTTTCAGCCGATCGTTGCGGCACCCGAAAAGCGGCTTTACCAAATGGTGATGCACGAAGTGAAGCCGGGTTGGACAATCACCAAGGAATGGGAAGGCTATACCATCCAAGCCAATGTCGCGTTTAAAGATATTGTCCCCGAGGATTATTCGGGCATCTTGTTCTCTGGGGGGCGAGCTCCTGAGTACATCCGCTACGACGAACATCTAGTGCGCGCAACAAAACATTTTTTCCAAACAAACAAACCGATTGCGAGCGTTTGTCATGGTGTCGAGATTCCGGCGTATGCCGACTGCGTTCGAGGCCGAAAAATGGCGACCGTGCCCAAATGCAAGTTCGATCTCGAAGTCTGTGGCGGTATCTTTGTTGATGCCGCGTGCGTGATTGACGGCAATTTGGTAAGCGGTCGAACATTCCACGACAACGGCGCTTATGTCGGTCCGTGGATCCAATTGCTAGAACAAGCCAGAGCATCGCAGTGACGAAAGCACGCTCTCATTGAATGAATGAAATCCTGCCCAGGCTGGGCGTACAGTAGATACCCTCCGGCCGCTTACCCGTCCTATCCGACACAAGACAGTGAGCGTGTCGTGCCTATTGGACCGATTCGCGTCTAAAAACCTGCCTACTAAAACAAGCGGTAGGCAAGAACGAAAAAACCGCCTGCCAACTGGAACATTGACAGGCGGTTTTCTTCAGTCATCTAAGAGTGGCAAGAGCTACTGCTGGCCACCGGCATGAGCGGGCACTCCGACTGGCGCGGCTTTAACACCTTGGCCAGGCTCAACAATCGGATCCAAGAATACGTAATTCTCTTTCTTTTCATCCCACCCAAGACCAGTAAAGTCATAAGGATCGCCAACAACTGGCGGACGAGCAAAGTTATAAAATGGTGGCGGACTGGAGCACTGCCATTCCAAGGTTACACCGCCCCAAGGGTTTGCAGGAGCCTTCTTACCATTGAACAACGAATAGGCCAACACAACGCCTGCAACAAGCAAACCGATGCCCAACAAAAACGCACCATAACTGCTTAACTGATGCAAGAATGCGAACTCGGGGTCGTATGTCGCATAACGACGCGGCATTCCGCGACTGCCGAGCACAAACTGCGGCAAGAACGTCATGTTGAATCCAATGAACACGATGAAACACGAAATCTGGCCGCCCACTTCACTGAACATCTTGCCCGTCATCTTCGGCCACCAATGGAAAAGGCCGCCGAGGAACGCAATCATGGTGCCGCCCATCATCACATAGTGGAAGTGAGCGACGATGAAATAGGTGTCGTGAAGGTGAAGATCAACGGACAGAACGCCAAGGAACAGCCCGGTCAAACCACCGATCGTGAACAGGAACAGGAACGAGATCGCGTAACACATCGGCGTCGTCAAACTGATCGAACCCTTGTAAAGAGTCGCCAACCAGTTGAACACTTTGATCGCAGACGGAATGGAGACCGTAAACGTCAACGCACTGAAGATGATCGTTGTCAACGAGCTCATTCCGCTGGTGAACATGTGGTGTCCCCAGACCAGAAAGCCGAGCAATGCAATCGCGATCGACGAGTAAGCGATGAATCGATAACCGAAGATGTGCTTGTGCGAGTGAACGCTGATCAATTCGCTGATAATGCCGAA
>DNWZ01000561.1 GCA_003506095.1 Planctomycetaceae bacterium
CGCGGGTCTTGGTCGGTTGCGGCCTCGTCCATCCCCGCGAAATCGCCGAAGTCGAACCGTCGGAGTTGGTCGAGAAGGTCGAAGCGTTTTTGGCGACCGATCGGGGAGCGGCGATCCTGCGAACGGGCACCAGCCACGAAGTCGCTCGCTTGACCGAGTGGATCGCAGAAGCACGTCGCAAGACAACATCTGGCAACGCGTCGACCACGAACCGATCGTCTCGCTGGACCGGCAACGCGACCGAGAAAACCAGCGAGCACTCGAAATCGTCTGGCAAAACGCGAGTCGAAACAGCAACGAATCGCGTGACGACGCGATCGTCGTCCGGCAACGGTGCGGCGGTGCAAGCCGTTTCAAGCCAGCGGCGCGAATCATCGCGTGATTCATCATCGAGCGTAAAATCGGGTGAAAAAGCGTTGCGTTTCTATCTCCAGCGCCAGAGCCCTGTCGTGGACGCTCCGTCGATCGGTCCCCGCATGGCCGAGCGATTGCACGCGATCAAGATTCACACGGTCGACGATTTGTTGAAGGCGAGTGCCGCGACGATCGCTAAGGATTTGAAGCTAAAGAAAGTGGACGAGACTTTGGTCCGCTCGTGGCAGCAGCAAGCAAAGTTTGTTTGCCGCGTCCCGATGTTGCGAGGCCACGACGCTCAATTGTTGGTCGCCGCCGGAATCACGGAACCGGAGCGATTGGCACAGTGCGAGCCGAAGTGGTTGCTGTCGCAAGTCGATCCGATCGTGCAGAGCAAGGAAGGGCAGAGTATCATTCGTGGCGGAGCGGCACCGGATTTGACCGAAGTCACCGACTGGGTGCGGTTCGCTCAAAGCCAGCGAGAATTGAAAGCCGCATGACCGATCGCCCCTCTGTTTCAACACGTCCTGTCCTTGGCGTTGCCCTCGACATGGACGGACTGTTGTTTGAAACCGAAAGCCTTTACGGGATTGTCGGTGAACGCGTCCTACAGCAGCGAGGACGCCGGTTTTGCAGCGATTTGCAACAGCGGATGATGGGCCGCGTTGGCGTTGCGGCGATCCAGCAAATGATCGATTTTCATGGGCTGAGCGACGATCCGTATGATTTGCTGGCCGAGTGCGACGCGATTTATCACGAATTGCTGGCCGACGGGCCTGAGCCGATGCCGGGGCTGCAGCGGTTGATCGAGACGCTGGTCGCCAGCGGGATTCCGTTCGGGGTAGCGACCAGCAGCCGGCGGACGTTCGCCACGCGGATTCTCGAACCGCAACCTTGGTTCGATTCGCTGGCATTTTTGTTGACCGGTGACGATGTCCAGAACGGGAAGCCGCATCCCGAAATGTATCTGCGTGCTGCCGATCGGCTGGCGATTTGTCCCACCAAAATGCTGGTTTTGGAAGACAGCGGCAACGGATCGGCCGCGGGGGTTGCCGCTGGCGCGATCGTGATTGCCGTGCCGAGCGAACATACGCGAGATCATGCGTTTGACAACGTCCACGCGATCGCCCAATCGTTGCTCGATCCCGTGATTGGCCAAACCCTAGCGGTTGGTAGGTGATTTTGGATTTTGGATTTTGGATTTGAGAGGTCGAAGAAAAACGGTTCGGCGATGCCCCGCCCTGCCGGTGGCGACAAAACCGCCCTGCATCGAATCGGTGAATCGAAGTTCCGGTTGATCGCACAAACCGTTAAGCTTCCGTGGCGTATAAAATGGCGAGGGTGCCGCCGGAAAGCTGGGTTGATAGCCGGTCGAATCCGCTCGGGCCGGATCATAACCCGTTAGCCAGTTTTCGCTTACGCCTTCAAAACTGTTTCGCTTCATCGCTGACCCACAACTTTTCATGTCACGAAAACGTCCCCCCGATCACCGCAAAGCGGTTGAAACGTCAAAACCCGACACGGTAACCACGGTCGATTCCGGGCCAGCAAAGCAAACGATCGTGGAAGCGAAGCCAGAATTGGCCGTTCCGGTCGATCGGGATTCCGCCGCCAGCCAAGCCGCTGCGGCCGAAGAAGAAAAACCGCTCAGCCGTGCCGCGCTGCGGTCCCAGGAGATTCGCACATCCGGTTACCGTGAAACCATCGAATCGATTGCTGTCGCGATCATCCTGGCGCTGCTGTTCCGCGGTTTCGTCGCCGAAGCGTTTGTAATTCCGACCGGGTCGATGGCCCCCGCTTTGATGGGCGAGCACAAAGATTTATTCTGCCCGGAATGTTCGCACCAATATCAAGTCGGCGCGAGCATCGAACCGCGATCAGGAAAGACGGTAGTTGCCGGAATTTGTGGCAATTGCGGTTATGTGCATGAGCTTGATTTGGCCAACGCGGCTTCGGATCAAAACTTCAGTGGCGATCGAATTTTAGTTAGCAAGTTTGCATACGCGCTGGGCGATCCAAGTCGCTGGGATGTAGCGGTCTTTAAATATCCTGGTAATCCGAAACAAAATTACATCAAACGCATTGTTGGCTTGCCCGGCGAGACGTTGATGATTCATCATGGTGATGTTTATGCGCGGCCGCTTTCACCAGATGATGCCAGTCAAAGATTAGAAGAAAAGAATACCCTACCGAGTTTGATAGCGGATACCGATTTTCAGATTCTTCGCAAACTGCCGCGGAAACTGCTTGCGATGGCGCACCATGTTTATGATTCTGACTCGCAGGCCAAGGTATTGAATGAAGCGGGGTATCCCCAGCAATGGCAGCCATGGCAACCGGGCGCCGAGTCGCCGCCGGCGGATTCGTGGCAAATCACGACTGGCGATGACGGTTTCGTTGCGACCGCAAATGCCGCAAAGGACTGGAAGTGGCTACGCTATTTTCACCGCACTGCAGACTTACAGCAGTGGGACATGGTCAAAAGCGGCTTAAAAATATCTGGCGTTGACCCTTACAGCAGTACCGCGATCACTGACTTTTACTCCTATAACACGTACTTTCACGTCCCCTCGGGATACGTTTACAACGTGTCGCCGCAAGAAGCGATGCGGCGCGGCGGCGGCGTGTTAAGTCGCCTGATGTCATCGGTCTCGGGGCCTGAAGCGGTTTTTGATAAAGACTATGAGTCGGGCGATATCCGTCAGTTCGGAAACCAATTAAGTCTGGGGCAATACAACAATGCGGACAAAGGGATGCACTGGGTTGGCGACTTGATTTTCGAAGCTGACATAGAAACCGCCGCTGAGACACAAGGTTTGCTGATGGAAATTGTCGAAGCGGGTGTGAGGTATCAAGTTGAGTTTGATTTGCAGACTGGGGTAGCGACGCTTGCGATTCTTGATGGTGAAGAGCGGCGGATGTTTACCGGTAGCGGCAAGAGTGTCGAATCGGTTAGTTCGAAAACAAAAATTGTCGCTGGCAAGCGCGCCCGTATTCGGCTGAGTAACGCCGACGATCAACTTTTGCTTTGGATCAACGACAGTGTGATCGAGTTTGACGGGCCGACGACGTTTGACCATCGCGAGTTTCGATCGCCGAGCGAAGATCGACCGCATTTTAAACCGGGTGAACATCCGCTCGATGCAGCACCGCTGGCAATCGCGGTTCGTGGCGGCACGGCAACCGTGCGACGATTGAAGGTCGATCGCGACAAATACTACATCGCGACCAAAGCATCGAATGACGGCTTGAATGATTACGATTCGGCAAAGATGCGAGACACGCGTTTTCCCGGGCCATCGGGCGCAGTCGCGCAACAATTGTTGAGTAATCCGCAGGCATGGGATGGCTTTACCGGATGGGATGCGCGTCGGACGGTTGAGTTTGATTTGGATGCCGAGCAATACTTTCCGATGGGTGATAATAGCCCTGAGAGTGCCGACGCACGCTGCTGGACCGAGTTCAATGCCGATTATTTGCGGTCGCGAAAGGTGGATGGCGAAGCGTATCAGTGGGCTGATAAAAACTATGTGCCACGCGACTTATTGGTCGGCAAGGCAGTCATGGTATTTTGGCCCCACACTTGGACGGAGCCGTTGCCGATTACGCCAAACTTTAAGCGGATTCAATTGATTCGTTAAAAGTCGTAGGTACGCGCCGTGTGCCGTAACAAAAAGCAAAAATCCAGCTGTCACTTTTGCTGACGGCACTCGGAGAGAGCCTGCTGCTTTGGTGTGCCCCCTGGGATCGTGGTTGGCGGTTGCGGTACGATCTGGCTGTGTTGACAGCCATGCTCGGGAAATGGGGACAGATCGAATGCGAATTTTGCTTAGCAACGATGACGGGGTTTATTCGCCGGGACTGGCGGCGCTGGAGCAACAGTTGCGGCATTTCGGCGAAGTGTTTATCGCCGCGCCGGCGACCGAACAGAGCGGCGTGGGGCATTCGATCACTTATCTGACACCGCTGCTTTGCAAATCGCTGCGCCGCGAAGGCCGACACTGGGCCTGGGCCGTCGAAGGATCGCCAGCGGATTGTGTGAAGCTGGCGATCGTTGAGCTGTGCCCGTGGAAACCTGATTTGGTGGTCAGCGGTATTAACAGTGGTTTGAACGCTGGTATTAATGTCTTGTATAGTGGGACGGTCGCCGCAGCGATCGAAGGTGCGTTCTTTGGAATCACCAGTATCGCCGTTTCAATGGAACACAGCGAAGACCCGGATACGGCCGCCGCAGCCGTCGTCGCTCGTAATGTCATTGACGGGATTATTGGTCGCGAAGAGTCACGCGGAAAATTATTTAATATCAATATTCCCACCAAAGCGACCGCGCATCCGGCAGACGTTAAAGTCGTTCCGATGGGGTTAAGCCAATATGGTCGCAGGTATGAGAAACGGAAAGATCCGGGCGGGCGAGATTATTATTGGGCGTTGTGGAGCGAGCCGACGCAGCCGCCGCCCGAGGAGACAGACTTAACGCAATTGAGTCAAGGAAATGTAACGGTCACACCGTTAGATTTTGACTTGACGCGTCACCCGATGCTTGAGCAGATGAGAGGTTGGGGGTTGAAGGCTTAGCGCCTATCGAAAAAAACCCCCGTCAAACCTAAGTTTGACGAGGGCTTTGATTATGAATCTAGCTTAAGCGGAACTGAGATGTCGTCCGCTAGGCAGGATCAGAAACCACAAGTTGGTTCGCAACCGCAAGCTGGTTCGGCACAAGCCGAATCGCAGCAGCTGCTCTTCTTGCCGAACAACTTCGACAACAGGCCTGGGCGCTTGAATCCACAGCCGCTATCGCAGCATGATGGAGCTTCGCAACCGCAAGCTGGAGCGGCAACTTCGCAACCACAAGCTGGTTCTGCACAGCAAGCTGGTGCTTCGCAGCATGACGATCCGCAGCTTTTCTTAGCGAACAAGCGAGCGAGCAAGCCTGGCTTCTTGCAGCTAGGTGCTGCGTCGCAGCAAGAAGGAGTGACTTCGCAACCGCAAGCTGGTTCAGCGGCGCATCCGCAAGCTGGGGCTTCGCAGCCACAAGCTGGCTCAACAGCGCAACCGGAGTCGCAACCGCTCTTACACAATTTTCCGAACAGGCCAGCCGATGCGTTCGCCGAGGTTAGGGCGGCGAATGCGAGAGCTAACATAACAGGGGTGATTACACGACGCATCGTGGTGGGCTCCAAAGGATTGGGTAACTAACTTCTGAAACTTTGCCGCAGCATGTCAAAAAAGGGCATTTACCTAAGTGCAAGGTAATTCCGTTTGACATGGTCAAAGGACCGGATCCACCGTTGCGCTGATTGAGAAGGCGTGGGGCAATCTCTTCGACGCGACGTATTCTGGTGGTCGGCTGATCTGTGGCAGCTAGGCACACGATCCATGACAGTTGAATCTATCGACCGGGTCACCAGACAACCTACGCCAAACTGCAGCTAATCCTGGTGCGAGCGTAATTTCCATGTCCGGTGACAACGTGTCGAACAGTCGTAGCGACTAAGGGGACTTCCCGAGTCGGCGTTAAAGTTTCCATAAACCACAGGCTCATCCTTCTTTGAACCGATGCGGCTGGAAAAATCATTACAACCGGTAGAGTGTCCGCCCAGGTTTGGTTTTCTTCCGGCGTCAACATTCGGTCGTTGGGCGTCGTCATGATGTTGCCGTTTCACATCATGCATTGCCGCTTGGCATCACTCATCGCGATTGCTGATCAGAAACGCAAGTCTCGTAAAAAAGAAGACGAAGAGCCTGTCCGAAAAGGTGCTGGCCCTTTGGAGGCGATTGGATTTCATTGGTTTTTTGGCCTCGCCAGAGAGGGTCAGCCCCCTTTTCGGATCGGTACTCAAAGAGAACTTAAGCGTCTTTTCGAGGTGGTCATTCACGTCTGGCACGTCAACTGCTGGTAGATGGAGATCTCTTCTCTCTTCTGACCGCTCTCTTCCATGCATCCTCGTTGCGGACCCATTATGCACTGCATCGAACTGGCTCGAATCGCAACGTTCATTGCCGCTCAAGGCGCTTCGCTGGCAATCGTTCGTCCAAGCATTCCCGCGAGCGCCATCACCCAATACTGGGTCGCATCTCGCCAGCGAACTGAACTGTGGAATCGCGGCTTAGCGAGACTGGTTGAAATGGAAGCCACCGGTCGTCCTTTGGCAATCGATGGTTGGTGGTTTGAGCATGTGCCGATGATTGAAGAGATTTTGGTCAGTGAAACGTTAAGCCGCGTTATGGCCGCAGTCGGCGCGGTACTGGACGATGGAATCGAAGATCGCGAAATCGAGCCGGTGACCCATTCGGTCTTTCAAACACATCTTGAGAGCCGAAATCGCGTCTTGCGAATTTTGCTGTTCAGCCGGGGTCGCAGCGTTGAACAAGCCTTACGTCTGAATCGCCTACGACGCTGTGTCGAACGATGGACCGACCTCTTGATTGCGCCGCTGGTTCGCTTGCGTCCTGATTCGGTCCAATTTGCGATCGATGCAGGACGCGCCCGAGCTTATGCCAGCGAATGTTCCGACGACGATCGCAATCGCGGCAGTGACGGCAGCGATTGGCTTAGCGCTGCGACATTGGAGCTGTCACTCGGCGGGCTGTGTGATCGCCGTGCGGCGCTTCCGCAAGCCAACCAACAAATCGGCGAATCCGTTCTGGCCTACCTTCGCCCTGAATTGTTCGATTCGTTGGGCGTTCCGTATTCCACCACGACTCAACGGATCGTATCGGGTCACAGCCCCGAATGTCCGCCCGCTGGTGACAACAAGCGTGGTAATCGTGGTGGCAAGCACTTGTTGTTTCACGCACCGCAGACCCGCCCTGCCGCACCCAACCTGGTCCGCTGGACGTTTTGACCCGGTGACTGTCACAATGAGGACCGACTTGCCATGTTTCTGCCCGCTTGCTGTGACACCGCTCGATGCCTCAACCGCTAAACATCGCCGTCTTTTTATCTGGCGGCGGACGCACGTTAAAAAACTTGATCCTTCATCGTGATCAACATCAATTGCCGATCGACATTCGATTGGTAATCAGCAGTTCAGCGAAAGTTGCTGGTGTACAAGTCGGCCGCGACGCCGGAATCGAAACGATCGTCGTTCGCCAATCCGATTTTGCCGACTCAGACGCTTATTGCCAAGCGATGTTTGGCCCCTGTCGTGATGCTGGGGTGCAGTGGGTCGTGATGGCCGGATTTTTGAAGCATGTTTTAGTGCCCGATGATTTTGCCGGACGTGTGATCAATATTCATCCGTCTTTAATTCCTGCGTTCAGCGGCCATGGAATGTATGGCGACCATGTCCATCGCGCCGCGATCAAGCGGGGTGTTCAGTACAGCGGTTGCACTGTCCACTTGGTCGATAATGAATACGATCATGGGCCGATTCTGCTGCAGCGAGTTTGCGAAGTTCGCCCTGGAATGAGCTCTGATGAATTGGCCGCCGCAGTCTTTGAACTTGAATGCGAAGCCCTGCCCGCTGCGATCCGTCAAATCGCAAATGAATATGTGGTATAGGCTTCCCAGCCTGTGTTTTTGCTGCGGGTCGTTCACAGGCTGGGAGCGAAGGACGACGACTTGCGTCGTTTACTCGGCTTTGTCGCTGGTCTTTTTCCAATGGGTTTGGGCGGCTGCTGTCGCGGCGTAACCGAGCAAGTCGTTCTTGCGGATGCAATATTGCAGGATTGGGGCATAGTGGCCGCAACGACCCGCCATTTCTAACAGGGGTGGTACGATTCGCGGCGAGGGGACATCGTCAGGTACACAGCGCAACGCGATGTCGATCGCTTGAGCGCTGCGGCCGACTCGGTCAAGCAATTCGGTATAAACCTCCATCGGTGCGGTGCCGCTGGTCGCCGGATCGCTGGCCAGCATCTTGCGTTCGAAAACCGCTAGTCCCGCATCGATGTCACGTCCGAGCAACACACCATAATACGCAAGGTGGGATGGATAGAAGTCGACAAACGGTTCATCACCTGGGTATTGGAATTGATGATGCAACCGCCGACCATACTGCACCAATTCATAAGCCTTTTGTAACGACGGTTTATCCTCTAACACGCGTGCGATGCGAATGACGGCGGCTAGGTGAGTGGTGTCGAGGTGATATCCACCATCCGCCAGGATCCACTTCCGTTTGGCCAACATGTCGCCGAGCGATTCATCGGTGGCCGCTGGGGCTTCGTTGCGAGCGATGTCACCACGCACCGAATCACAAAGTTCGCCGTAGAAATGATCTAACAAGACTCGCGCCGCAGCGATTCGGTCGCGTTTTTCGCGTCCGGAGATCGATTGTTCATAAGTCGTAATGCTGTTGCAGGTACCGTTTCGGTCCATCAGCAACTTATAACCACGCGCGATATCGACGCCTTCGTGCAACAGCACTGTGATCAGGTCTTCGACATTATCTTCGGTCGGTTCGATGTGGCCGATCAATTCAGCGGCTCGAGCGGTGTCGCCGGTCGGGCGGAGATACATCCAACCTTCGCGGACGCGGCCTTGCCCGAGCAGCATTTCGCCAGTTTCGCGACAAGCATCCAGCAAGCCTGCTTCGAGCTGCCGATCGACGTCGTCACTTTGTCGCGGTTCGTCTTCGGGGGCGATCAGCGGCAGTGACAGTCGGTTGCGAATCCGCATTTTCAGCGATTCGAACAACTCCAGCGGACGACCGGTCGAACGATAGTGAGCGATTGTGGCTTCGATCATCGCCGCCGGATCATCATGCAAAGTTGCCAGTCGATTGAAAATGACCGGAGGGTTGATGGCGGATTGGCTAGCGGTGGGACTGACTTCGGACTCAGTAGCAGACATGCGGTACGGCCTGGGGCTCAGGAAATGGTTGTTGTGGTTACGTGGTAGCGTCCAAACGGACAGGCGGTGCCGTTCATTGCTTTGCAAGCAACTCTTTCAGAAACGGCACAATGTTGTCGTGGTAGGTGAATCCGGCATCGTCACCGGCATCGACAAACTTGCGAACGAGTTTTCCTTTGGAGTCGAAGATCAGAACAGCCGGGATCGACTCGATTTCCAATTCGGTAAACAGTTCATCGCTAGGTGTGGTGCACAAGAAATTTGGGAACTTGGCGTTAACGGATTTCAAAAATGCTTCGACACGAGGGCGATACGATTCTGCTGGCTTCGTTTTTCGGCCGTCGAAATCCGAATCGACAGCGAAGCAAGCGACTGAGTCGCCCATATCGCGGTCGATCGCAACCAGGCCTGGAAACTCTTTTAGGCAAGGTTCACAAGCAAGCGACCAGACGTCGACAACGGTCACTTTGCCCGTTTTGGTCGCTTGCGACTTGATCTCTTCCCAGTCTGCTGCCTTCAACGAGACTTCGTCGGCTTGTACCAAGAGCGAGGTGAATCGATAGGATGAAGCTGGGCGAGCCGAATCGGCCGGAACAGGGGCGGCCGATTGGTCGCCCAAGGGCGGTAATTTCAAGCCGCCTTCTTTGGCGCCATTATCCGGACCGTTGGTTTCTGGCGGCGGAACGGTCGTCGGGTCGAAGTTTTCTGGCAAGGTGATTTTTCCCGGTGGCGTGCCGGGGTTTTCGGTCGACGGCGCAGCGGGAACTGCGGCACCACCAGGCACCGGAGGCGCAGCGATGTCGATTTGCGATCCGCCGGGTTGGGTAACTTCTGTGGGCATTTGCGGGTCACCGCCACCACAACCGGCAGTGATGGCAATCAAAATCGAGCAAAATGCGCACGAAACCGTGGTCGCAGCGAAAGAGGGCCGCAATCTGTTTGTAAAAATCATCTTTTTCTTGCACATCCGCCAAGGAGGGTTGTCGTTTATGATGACGGTTGAAAACTCGGCTGCTTGATTCAACGCGTCACGGTGGTGCTGGTTCGGGCTCGATTGTATACCCGATCGCATGTCAGGGTACTGTCGGAGGATAAAGACGCGAACCAAGATCTGCCGCGAGATACGAATAGGACGTTGTCGGCTTTGTCGATTCGCCGCCAGTTTAACACATTTTCCGATCGACTCGGAGAATGAACCTTCCTTGGTTACCCACTTTTTGCAGAGCATCCGTTGCCTTGAGTTCAGAGCATACCACTGCCGCGATGGTCATGGCCGCGAAGGAAGGTGACAACGAGCAATTCGGCCGATTGCTTGAACAGTATCGTGGATACCTGCTCATGTTGGGCCACCGATACCTCTCTGAACGGATGCGTCGCCGGATCGACCCTGCCGACTTGGTTCAGTCGACATTTTTAGAGGCCCAGAGAGATTGGCATGCGTTTCGTGGTACGACGCCTGGCGAGTTCGCTTCGTGGCTGCGGCATATCTTAAAGAACAATGTTGCCACAGCGGTTGCAAGGCATGTGACGACACAGAAACGTTCGCTCAATCGTGAAGTCTCCGCGCCGGTCGGACACTCCTCCGGCGGTGATTGGCTGTCGCAGCAACCGGCTGATACCTCCAGCCCCAGCCGCAGGGTCGTGCGTGCCGAGGCGGCCCTTGCTCTGTTGGAGGCTCTGCACTCGTTGCCTGAAACACAGGCCGAAGCGATCCGCTTGCGTTACCTCGAAGGGCTGACGCTTGCTGAGATTGTCGACCGAATGGACAAGAGTGAAACGGCGGTCGCGGGATTGTTGAAGCGTGGCTTGGCGAAACTTCGCACGACTCTGGGCACGCGCTGGCAGGAGTACACTCGATGAACCAGGGCGGCCCTGAGGCGGGTAATGATCACGAGCATGGCGATCGCTTGGATGCCGCATTCGCTGAGTATTTGCGGGCTTGTGACGAAG
>DNWZ01000475.1 GCA_003506095.1 Planctomycetaceae bacterium
GGCAGCAAAGAAGTCGGCGGAAATTGCATTCAAGTTCAATCTGAGAGCACGAGGATTATCTTGGACGTGGGGATGCCATTGTTCGACCAGCGCGGTCAGGCACACGATGGATTCACGCTCGGCAGAATGACGGCGGAGGAACTTGAGGCCAAAGGAATCATCCCGAAAGTTCGTGGTCTTTTCACCGGTGACGACTCACCGGATGCTATCCTGCTTTCGCACGCACATCTCGATCACGTCGGGTTGCTGAAGCACACGAAGCCCTCAATCCCCGTGTACGCCAGCAAGGGAACCAGCAAGATGATGCTGGCGGGCAGCGTGTATGCAAATCAGCAGCGGCTTCCCCGAGACCGATTCAGAGAAATCGAACCAAAACAAGCTGTCACGATCGGTGACATGACGGTGACAGCATTTCCAGTCGACCACTCCATCCATGGTTGTCTAGCCTTTCTCATCGAGGCTAACAGCAAACGGATCTTTTACACGGGAGATCTGCGGCTTCACGGAAGACGGCAGGAGGATCACAAGCAAATCATCAGCGTCCTTGATGGCACCAAGCTGGATGCCTTAGTTATGGAGGGAACGCACTTTGGTTTCGACAACGGGAATGAAGTCACAGAGGGTGGGTTGGAAGCGGAGATCATCGGACACGTCAAAGCTGCTCGAAGCCTGGTGCTTGCGTCGTTCTCACCCCAAAACATCGACCGACTCCGGTCGTTCATTCATGCAGCCAAAGAATCGGGCCGAACGTTCGTAGCCGACGCTTATACCGCCTTCGTTCTCCACTTGATTAGCGGTGACGCCGTTCTCGAAAATCCACTCAAAACGGGTCGTGGGCGGGTCTATTTCCCCGTCAATTTGAAAGAGAAAATCAAGCGGCGAGGAACCAACCGGGCAAACGAAATATTCCGGGACTCGGAAATCGACATGACCGAAATCTTGGATAAACCCGAAACTTATGTCATGGTTTTTCGATCGAGCATGCTGGTCGACTTCGGCGGAAAGCTACCTTCGGAGACGCATTGCCTTT
The DNA here is from genome assembly GCA_003506095.1 of Planctomycetaceae bacterium. Lineage (GTDB taxonomy): Bacteria > Planctomycetota > Planctomycetia > Pirellulales > Pirellulaceae > UBA6163. Next base: position 1,031 of record DNWZ01000475.1, read on the forward strand.
ACTCGACATGGCACGGGTATAGCGACCGTCCCGATTGGCAGGCAGTCAATAATGCTCTCGATGAAGCGAACGGCCAATTCACCCACATGCATACCAGCGGACACGCGCTCGCATCCGACATCGTGGAGTTCACCAAGGCAATGAACGCGAAAGCAATTATCCCAATTCACAGTTTTGAACCGGAGAAATTCCAAGAACACTTCGATAACGTTGTTCTTTCAAAGGATGGGCAATCCATCGTCATTTGATTTGTCGGCTGTCTGACCAGGGTCACTGGTCTAGGAGTTGGATCGCCATACTATCGGGCCGGGAGACTATTGGAAAGATCGCGAAGTGGTCAAACATCGTCGCCACGATTGGCAATCGAAAGCTTGACTTGATGCCGATCACCAGGAAGCGTTTGCTCGTGTTCATCGAAGAAGAACTTCGGACGGATCTCGTTCAAGCAGAAGGCTTCCGAAACCGTCGATTCAAGATCAGTTCCATTCGGATGATCATCGCCATGAGCGACACCCCAGACTCCGCTACCCATTTGAACGACTCGACCGCGAGGCAACCCGTAGGGGCAGTTGCCAATTTGTTCAACAAGCTCATTCCCGTTGAGGCGATGCAGCCCTGAAAGAATGCGAATCACTTCTTCCCAAATCTCAACATGCCCTGCTTCTCCACCTTCGTAGAAGGCATTTGGAAAAGCGAGGATCGACCAAACGCCATCCGGAACAGGAATCCAGTAATAGGCACCACCAAAAGGCAGTCCTCGTTCCAATGCCAAGCGATGTCGGTGGTGCTGATGGCTTGTCACCACAGCATTGCGGATGGCGGAATCAACACCATTTAGCCAAGGACTTTGCCACTTCTTTTTCAACATCAATAGCCTCGTGAAATTGGAAAGTGCCTACGAATACCACGATAGGCTGACACAGCTGGGGCATAATCCGGTTCGTTTTGACTCAATGCGTTGTGCTTGAATCGAAGACGATCGTTTGGCTTCCAGACGCATTGAGTTCGAGATTCGCACCGGCACCACCGCAAACAATGAGGCCGGAGGCAACCGACGGAAGCGCATCCATCAACGGCTTCCAAGAGCCCACGCCGGCCAGTATTTCTTGAACCTGAGTCTTGGAGCAATTTCCGATCACCAACGCAGGTCGCGACACAATCGACGTCGGAACGGGCTGCGGAATCCCGGCGAGGCGAAGTTCCATCCCAAGACGACGCTTCATTTGGACGACGTTACAGAATGTCTCAATCAATGCACTGCTGTTTTGCTCTATCCGAGCCTTGTATCGCTGTAACTGTTCGATGACCTCAGGAACCTGCCCCACAGACAAAGGAAAGAGCCTACCGTCGACAATTGTCTTTACTTCAACAAACGAAAACGCATTCACCCGAGGGTCGAAGACACAGAGATCAACCTTGTCGAAACCTCGTTCACCCGAATCCTGAAAAGCAATCTCTTGGTCAACAATCAGATTGCTGGATCGGATGACTAATCGATGAACAAGGTCACCTTCAGGCCCACGGCCAACCATCCGCGCCTTGAAATGTCGAAGCGTATCGGGGTCCAGGTTCCCCAACCGAAGCGGAGAAACCATGGGCGAGTATTCAAAGCCAGATTCACCGAAAACCACGGTGGCGTAGCGTGTATCCGTTCTCGCCTGTGGGATGTAATCAAGACTGATCGAGCCAGACACTTGTCCATCACGCAGCGTCAGATCACGAATCAATGCTTTCCCTTGGTAGTAAACCGTGATGCTGTTGTCCCGGATCTCGGGAAACAAATCGGAATCGGCGATAAAGGAACGAAGAAACGAGGGTGGACTATGAAGCCATTCGGCTGGGACGCTGCGTCGGATCAAGTTTCAATCTCCAATTTCATTCATGGTAAGCAGTCGACAGCCACGACTAACGCGGACGCCTAAGAATTCAAACGGCACGGACAAGGATGGTCACGGTGAACCCACAATCGCAGATCGCCGGTTCGATTGGTGACGGATTTTGTCAGTGGCGGTCGCCAGACGTGGGTCAGTCAGTCGAGAATTCAGAAATTCGCGTTGGAAATGAGAGGAATACGAAGTTTGTCCGCAAATCCCCGGGGAAATCGCGGGCAATATTTTTCCAACTGATGGTCATT
>DNWZ01000243.1 GCA_003506095.1 Planctomycetaceae bacterium
CCGCTCGCCACGTAAAACTCCACAACGACGCGCGGTTCCACAGCTCGCGCCCAATTTCTCGCACCAGCGGTTCCGCATGCTCTTGCGCAATCGGCAACACGCGGTCCTTCGCCAACGGAACCAGACGATTGTTGATCCATTCATCTTTCCATCGCGAGCTCAATTGGTTCAGCTCGCTGCGGTGGCGATCGATCGCCAGCATCAATTCAGATTCGACAACCGGGATCGATTGCCGCACGCTTTGCTGGATCAACGGCAGAAATTGTTCAGCCAGAATCTCACCGTGCTGGCGCATCGCTGCGGTCACTTGTTGGCGAATGATCTCGCGTTTTTCGGGCGGGAACAAAACTTGGATCGTTTCGTTCATTGAGCCGAGATTGCGATGACCGACAAGACGGACTCGCGTGGGATCGATATCAGACGAATGCCAGCGAATCGTGACATCGACAAACCTGGTGGCGCCAGCCACACCAGCGGCTTGGGCATCCGAATCAGCGACGGGCAAAGCGACCGATTCGACAAATCCGACCTGTTCCCACGGGGAATCGCCCTGGCGATGGAAGATCGGATCGCCGGGCATGACAAGGTTTTTGACCGCTTGGCGTTGGATTCTTACATCTCTGGCAAACCAATAGTTCAGCAGTCGCGCCCCTGCGACGGACGACGAGGTGCCGGTCGCCAAAGTTCCGGCGGCAATCACGACAACGGCGGTTATCAGTAACCAAACAGCACCGCCGATGATGCGGTGCGAGGTGCGATGTTCGTGATCAACCATCCGTGAACGCTCTTCGTGTCAGGGGCGTCTTATGAGAATTGCATAAGATTCGTCCGAACTACTTGATCGGCAAACCGAAGTCGCCTTTGGTGTCGCGCCAAACCGCATGGATATGGTTCGCTGGCGTCCCTTCGGCATCGGGTTGGGTATTGACCAATTCGATCACGAACGATTTGCCGCGAATGCGATAATAGTGGCCGATGTTTCGCTCGGTCGCTCCGGCCCACGCGAAATGGATCGATCCCGGACCCGCGCCGCGAATCTCTTCCAACCTCTCGGCCGCCAATTTTTCGGGCACCACGTTCGCATAGACCTCGATCAATTGCATCAAGCGTTTCTGAGCCGCTTCGTCCATGTCGGACATCACCAAGCCCTCTGGCTCAGAAAGTTCCATCTGCGGCTTGCCGACAAAGCGGATTTCTGCGGGTGCCTTCTCATCGATGATCGCTTTCTTCTTTAGTTCCGGCGACAGCTTGTTGATCAATTCAAACGCGATCTCTTCTTCTTGTCGCAAGACTTGCGTCCCTTTGCCCAGCGGTCCCTTCACGTCGCTCATGATGATTGCCGGATTGGTCGCCATGAACTGCGGCGTGCTGGCAACGACCTTGCCATCGCGGCAGACAAAGTTCAGCGAAAGGTGGTGCCCTTCGAAGCTGAAACCCCACTGGTCCGTCGCCGACGGTTTGCCATAAATCGTTACATAATACTTTTCGGGATTGCGTCGTTCATGACTGTCGGGCCCTTCGAACTGACGCAGCACGCCTTCCAACAACATGATCTTGCTGGACTTGTCATAGCCCGCTTCGCTCAGGGCCGCCTTGAGCGTCCGCATCGCCGCGGTTTGCTGTGGCAAGCTCATTTCCATCAGCGGCAAACCCTTTCGGGTCGGCAACGGGATGAAGTTCCAGTTAATTCTTTCCGGATCATCAAATGCCAATAACGCCTTTTTCTTTTGCCCTTCGTCCAACGTCTCGACCCACGCCGACGCGTAAGTCTGCATCTGAGTCGCCGGTGGGTCACCGGTTCGCAGGCCAAGAGCGAATACACCCAGGCAAGTTGTGGTCAGGACAGCGGCTAACGGCAGACGGAAGCTTTTCATGGTCAATGCGATCGATTCGGTGGGAGAAAGTAACGGGCGGGTTCGTTCCGCAAGCACGGCGTGTGGGGCTAGTCGGAAAAGCATATGCCGCGCGACGAGGTCCGTTATCTTACGCACTTTGACCGTCGGTTGCAAAACGGGTCACGATATTGCAAACATCCCGTGGCGCAATCAATGTGGCGGGTTAGACTATTCGCCTAACGGGCACTTTCGTTTTCTGCGAGTCGCCCGGCCCAACCGCCTTATCCAAAACCCACTCGCAACGGTGAACACGTGTTCCGTCGACTAGTCCGCACATTTTTGATTCTAAGTTTTCTGGCCGCCAGCACTGCGGCCCCTCCTGCGGTTCGCGGCGAAGAAGTGATTACTGCTGCCACGGCTGCCGCACTGCCCACGCGGGCCGGCGAGCTGGAGATTGACACGTTTCTGTTGAAGCCAGAGCCAGAGTTTGGCTGGAAAGTATTGGGCGAACGCGCGATTGCCGGCGGAAAGGTGATGCACATCAACCTGACCAGCCAACGATGGCAGAACATTCTTTGGCAACATGCCCTGATGGTCTATGAACCACCTAAAGTTGCTCACGAAAAGCAAATGTTGTTGTTCGTCACTGGCGGCGCAATCGGTCGGATGCCCGGTGACAAAGATATCGAAATGGGAATGGCGATGGCCAATCTTTGCGGTGCGCGAGTCGGCGTGCTGCACCAAGTTCCCAATCAACCACTGATGGACGGACGGGTCGAAGACGATCTGATCACCGAAACATGGCTCAAGTACTTGGAATCAGGCGATGCGTCTTGGCCGCTGTTGTTTCCGATGGTCAAAAGCGCTGTCAAAGCGATGGATGCTCTTGAGCAATTGTCCGAATCAAGACAATGGGCCAAGCCGACCGGTTTCGTCGTCTCCGGAGCTTCCAAGCGTGGGTGGACCAGTTGGTTAACCGCCGCGACCGATCCTCGCATCAAAGGGACTGCGCCGATGGTGATCGATATGTTGAACTTCAACAAACAGATCCCGCATCAGTATTCAGCGTGGGGCAGGCCGAGCGAACAGATTATCGATTACACCAGCAAAGGTTTGGTTCGCGAGGATGGTAAGCCGCGTTCAGGCTTGGAATCTAAGTTATGGGAAATGATGGACCCATTCAATTATCGTCAACGTGTAACGATGCCAAAGCTGTTGATCGTCGGTGCGAGCGACCGTTATTGGACCACCGACGCGATGAACCTTTATTGGGACGAGTTGTCGGGTGATAAGTTTATCTTCCGTGGTGCGAATGCGGGACACGGACTCGAAGGCCGCCGCGAAGAAGCGTTGGCAACGTTGGGAGTTTTCTTTCGCCACGTTGCAACGGACAAGCAATTGCCCGCCTTGAAATGGACGCCCGAAATGAAAGACGATTCGATCGGCGTCAGTTTAGCGGTTGACCAAGTTCCGACCGCTGCGAAGCTGTGGGTTGCCACTTCCGATACGCTCGATTTCCGAGAGTGCCGCTGGGAATCACAACCGATGAGCCAGGTCGATCAAGCTTGGGTCGGTAATCAGAAGATCGAAAACGGGAAACGCGTCGCCGTGTTCGCGGAATTGATGTACGAGTATGAGGGGATTCCTTACTTCCTCGCTACTCTCGCTTATTGCAAATAAGCGTCACTGGGCAATAACATCGGTTGAATCTTCATCGACGGTCGCCAGATAAACATGCTCCAACAACGTTCCTTTTTCATATTGAACGTTTTTGGTGGCCAGTGCATATTCGGTCAGCGAAAGGTAGTATCGGCTTTCCGCTTCGCTGACCCGTCGCTGGGCATCGAGCAGTTGTTCGAGGTTGACGGGCAAGCCTGCTTCGCGGTTCGCTTCTAAAGCATCCAGCGCGTCGCGGGCGGCTAGGTATCGATTCAAGTTGGTTTCGACTTGCGTTCTCGCGCGGTCGCATTCGGCTACGACCGAAGCCAGATCATGCAAGATTTGCCGCTCTTGTTCAACCAGAATCGCCTTCTCGCGGGCAATGTGGATTTGAGCGTTTCGAACCGCTGCGTGTCCTTGGCGGAATCCGATAGGCAGCACCAGTTCGAGGCCCGCTTCGTATTCTTGGAAGTCCAACGTACCAAGCTCGCGCATCGCGGAGTTGGCTCCGGCCAGTTGTTGGTCGAGCCCACGAATCCGATAGATGCTGACCAAATCCAGTTGTGGCATCAAGAAGTTTCTGGCAGCCAACAGTTCCAACTCTTTGCGTTTGACGACCAATCGCTGTTGTTGCAATTCGTCGCGCAGCTCGATCGCTTGAATGGCAATCGCATCCCAATCGAAGATTAATGGCGCGACGCTGGGGTCGTCACTAGGCCGCAACAATTTCGTGTCGGTGATTGGCAACCCGACCAACAATCGCAGGCGTCGTTCGGCGGTTTGTACACCGCCAAGGCCTGCGAAACTGCCACCAGAGCTTGAGTTGTTTACTTGGGTGCGCTGTGTCAGTTTGCCGGTCAAGGCATCCTGGAACTCCGATTCAAAGCGATGGTATTGTTCGCGAGCGAGCGCTTCGGCCGCGGCGGACATTCGATTCGATGATTTCTGGGCCTCATAACTGCGCCACGTCACTCGGCCACGTTCCAGTGCATCACGCTTGGCGTTCAAATCTCGATAGGCGAAATAGAGATCCCAATAAGCGTTGATCACGTTGCTGACATAATCACGTGCGCCTTGGCGAAACTGCGCCCCGGTGATGTCGGTGTTGACTTTTGCGATCAGAACGCCGTTATAAACACCGGGGCGACCGCCTGGGCCAGCGATTCGATTGAACGTCGCTCCGCCGCCTTGCATTAAGGGCTGGCGAGCTTCGAGATGGATTTGCGATTGCCACGCGCTGGGGAAAAGATTTCCTGTCGCATTGTTGGCGTCGTAATCGACGACGCTGCGGA
>DNWZ01000039.1 GCA_003506095.1 Planctomycetaceae bacterium
GGCCGATGAAGCTTATAAGTTAGCCGCTGCGGCGGTAACGAGCGCGCAACAGCGTGCCGCGCAATTGACATCGATCGCAAACGCGATGCCGTCTGATGAAGCGATCAAGCTTGCTCTGGCCGACGCGAATCAAGTTGTCACTTCAAGCCAAGCCACCGCCCAGCAAATGCAACAGGCGATGCAAGGTCCGGCCGAAGCGTTGCAAGCGGCGACCGCAGCGGCCAATACAGCGGCTGAAAAGGCGGCGACTTTTCAAAAACCTTATAATGACCTGCTGGCGGAAATCAAACTGCTTACCGCAGCAGAAAACCTCGCTGTCCAGCAGCATGAGATCGCGGTTCGCGAATGGAAAGATGCTAAAGATCGCATTCCTCTGGCTCAGAAGGTACTTGCTGATGCCGAGTCTGATCTCCAGTCGGTTAAACAACAACTCGAATCGGCGACTAAAACGCTTGCCGATGCGGAGATGCCGATCCGGGCGGTCGAGTTTTCGCCTGATGGATCGGTCTTGGTTACTGCCGGCGATTATCGCAACGCTCACGTATGGGATGCCGAAACCGGTGTTGCGCTAGCCGCCTATGCGGGACACGACGACGCAATGACCGGCGTCAGCTTCATCGACGATAATCATTTCATCAGTGTGTCGACAGACCGATCGTTGCGGGTTTGGCAACGAAATCCGCCGTGGAAACTCGAGAAGACGATCGGTTCCATCGACCAACCCGAACTGATCAGCCACCGAGTCACGAGCCTAGACTTCAGCCCCGACTCGGCTCACCTATTGGTTGTTGGCGGTGTCCCTTCTCGCAATGGCGAAGTCTCTGTATTCAATATCAGCGATTCAAAACGGGTCCTTTCGCTGCCTCAAGCTCACGATGATGTGATCCATTCGGCGCGGTTTTCGCCGGATGGCCAGCGAATCGCGACTGCCGGTGCTGATAAGTACATGAGAACGTTTGACATCGCATCAACCGAAATGTTGCGACGATTCGAAGGTCATACCAATTATGTTCTCGGGCTATCATGGAAGGGCGATGGCCAAACGCTGGTCACGGCTTCAGCGGACAACACACTCAAAGTTTGGGACGCCGAGACTGCGGACCAGAAACGAACGATTTCGAACTTCGGAAAACATGTCACCCAAGTTCGCTTCGTCGGCGAAACCGACAACGTTGTATCGAGTTGTGGTGATCGCATTGCCAGAATGCACAACTCGCAAAATGGTGGAAACGTACGCACCTTCAACGGTGCCGATCAGTGGCTTCACTGCGTCGATGTTTCGGCCGACTCCACGATCGTGGCTGCGGGCACTCAGTCCGGTACCGTTTACGTTTGGAATGGACTCAACGGCCAACCGCTTAAGACGATCCTGGTTGGCCCTGCGTCACTGCATCGCCCCACTCCGTAAACGCGCCGCAGTAGCCGCTGATTGGTCGCTCGCAACCGCGATTCGCAGGCTGCGGTGAATACAGCCCTTATTCGCCGCAAAATCTGCGGCGAATATTGCCAGTCCGGCGATTCTCGACTAGAGTTGGGCGATCAATCACGGGAATCATGCGTTACATCCATCAAGATCCGGACTGGCCAATATTTCACTGGGACGCGTCGCGACTGAGCGTTTCGCTTGCTGCCGTTCGGCACCGCCAAGGACGATTGCTGGGCCGCATGCAGGCGATCGGGTTTGACCTGCGCAGTGAAGCGGGCCTTGCCGTGATGACCGATGATGTCCTGAAAACATCAGCTATCGAAGGTGCATCGCTCGATCCCGAGCAAGTTCGTTCATCAATCGCGCGTAGGCTTGGCCTTCCGACAGGTGGTCTTGTGAAAGCGGGGCGGGACGTTGAAGGGATTGTCGAGGTCCTGCTTGACGCGACACAGCAGTTCACCCAACCGTTAACGGAAGAGCGAATTGGTGCGTGGCAAGCGGCGATTTTCCCAACCGGCCACAGTGGTATGCAGCGTATCGCGGTTGGGCAATGGCGACCGCCCGAAGCCGGTTTGATGGAGGTCGTATCCGGGCCGATGGGACGCGAGAAAGTACATTTCGAGGCCCCCACTGCGGACCGCCTGGATGGGGAAATGCGAAAGTTCATTCAATGGTTTAATGAATCCGCACGCGATGGCGAGTCGCTCGATCCAATGATCAGGGCTGCGATCGCCCATTTTTGGTTCGTGACCATCCATCCGTTCGAAGACGGTAATGGCCGGATCGGACGCGCACTTGCAGATATGGCTCTTGCTCACGCCGACCAATCTGCTGATCGATTCTACAGCATGTCATCCCAAATCGCGGCGGAACGGCGCGAATACTATCTGATACTCGAACACCAGCAGCGATCCGACTTGGATATCACACCTTGGTTGCAGTGGTTTCTTGGTTGCCTAGATCGTGCGCTGATCCGAGCCGATAAGACTCTCGAAGTCGTTTTTTACAAAAGCAGATTCTGGAATTTCGTTAATCGATCGCCGGTTAATCCACGCCAGCAAAACGTCATCAACCGATTGCTTGACGGTTTTGAGGGAAAACTCACAACTTCTAAATATGCAAAACTTGCGAAGTGCTCCAGCGACACCGCACTTCGTGACATCCAGCAATTGCTTCAGCGCGGTATCTTATACCAGAACGAAGCCGGTGGACGCTCAACGAGTTATCGATTGGCTGAATCACACGAACTAGGCTCTGTTGAGTAGGGGGCTGATGCGTTTATCCCGCCGCCGATTACTTCTTACGCTTCGGGGATAAGTTCCAAACAGAGCACCCGATCGCTGCCACGGACATACAGCAATCCGTGGCTGATCGCCGGGGCGGCCCAATAGGGATTGCCCAGCGGTTGGCGATTTTTGCTCCGAATGCTCAGATCGATCTCAGCAATCACGTCCAGTTTTTCAGGGTTCACCTTGATCAATTGCATCAATCCCGATTCATCCAGCACCACAAAATGTCCGTCGACATACATCAGACTGCTACGCGACCGGCGACCATCGCTCCAGGCGACTTCACCACTATCCCAACGAATGCAGCGCAGGTCGCTGTCAGGCTCATTGCGTCCGCTGCAACCGAACAACCAGTCACCCACGACGATTGGCGTCGCCCAGTGCGCTCGAATCGCTTGCTGGCGGCGACTGGACGGGTCTTTCCAGATTTCCTTATAACCGCTGGCGTTGACTTCTAACAAAGCCGCACCGACTTCATAGCATTCGCTGATCAAAACACGATTTCCCGACACGACGGGAACGATGCTGTTGACGCTCTCGAGGATCCGAGCGCGATGGGGATAACTCCATAAAGATTTTCCGCTTGCGACGTCGACCGCAAGTAACGCGTCACGGGCGAAAACCAAGACAATCGTCACACCGTCAACCGTCATCAATCGCGGACTGCTGTAACTGGCCAAGTCGTCACCAACCTTCCAAACCTCCGCTCCCGTTTGCAAGTCAAACGCAACCACCGCCGATCCATTGGGGCTTACGCGGTCGATGCGCCCCGGTGGCAACAAGGCATCTTCAGCGGGACTGCCGCCAACCATCACAATCACCTTGCCATCATGAATCAGCGGCGAACAACNNCATTGATCGCGTTGCGACAAGTCAAACGCCCGGCGACTCCGTATGTGACAACCCTGTCGCCAGAAACCGCAGGTGTATCTCGTGGGCCGTTGTTGTACCCATATAAGTCTTCGTAGCTGACCGGCATATCATCTTGCCACAAAGGTTGTCCCGTTTCCGCACGCACGACGCGAAGTCGTTCGGAGCTGCCGACCCGTTCATGCTGGAAATAACGTCCGCCCGCGATCGCACCGATCCCGTAACTGGTCCCGACCGGCATCGACCAAACGACCGGCAACGAATCGCGCGACCAATCGGTGCGGATCCCCTTTTCGGTCGACTTACCGTCGAACGTGGCTCCTAAAAACCTTGGCCACTCCTCGCCTGCGGCACGCGTCCACAGGCTCTTTGAATCGGCGGGTGGGACACTGTCGGCCGCCAGTGCTACCGTCGTCAAACCGGGATCGCTGCCGTTAGAGTTAGGCGAAGCTGGCTGGTCGCAAGCGGGCGTCATTATCAACAACGTCGCCGCGAACATGCACACGGCAACGCGGGTCGTTATGATGGTGGTGTTCAACCGGGCGATGTAGCACGGCATTTTCGTAACTTTTGGAACTGATCGCGACTGGGAACTCATGGAAGACCTGGTGGTAAACAATCGACTAACGATACCGGCAGGCGAATTGCAGGCGAGTTACTCGCGCAGCAGCGGTCCCGGCGGCCAAAACGTAAACAAGGTTAGTTCTAGGGTAACTCTGCGCTGGCAAGTTGGCGACCAACCTTTGTTGCCAGCCGACTGGCGTCAGCGTTTTTTGGCCCGCAATGGAAATCGCATCACTCGCGAGGGCGAAGTGATTATCAACAGCGACCGCTACCGCGATCAACCTCGCAATATGGAAGATTGCCGTCAAAAACTAGCAGAATTGTTGCGAGAATGCTCGATGCCGCCCGTTAAGCGAAAGAAAACTCGCCCCAGTTTGGCTAGCCAGCGCCGCCGCCTGGACGAGAAACGTCGAACCGCCGAAAAGAAAAATTCGCGGCGGATCTCCCCAGACTGAATGCCAGGCCTGAATCGATTGTAGGGCCTGTTGGCAATCGATTCATTACCGCCGCGTTGTTTGCCGAATCAACCGAGTGGCGCCGTTGTGTTTCGATCGCGACGACCTTGCGCCGTTTCGTCGTGAACCATTCTTAACGCACCAGCGGGTTTCCGGATCTTATGGCCAATGCCGCCACATTATCAANNGTCGCAATCCGCTGGCGATGCGAAATCGGCCAATGCTGCCCAGCCTCGCGATCTGCAGCGGGATGTGATCGGTCTCTCGATCGCCGCAGCAACGCTGATGATGCTGGTCTCGGTGATCACTCGCGATCCCGCCGATCCGATCACCACGCCCGCTTGGCCGGTCCGTCTGCTGTACACCCCCAACGAAACGCATTACCCATTGAATGAAAGTATCACCAATGCGTGTGGATACTGGGGTGCGTTTGCGTCCGGAATGTTGATTG
>DNWZ01000675.1 GCA_003506095.1 Planctomycetaceae bacterium
GCCTAGCAGGGCGATTGCCGCGCGGGCGGGATCGTCGGCGACGCGTCGTGTTAAGGCATTGCCCAAAAACCCATCGATGCCATTGACCCATTTGGCGATGGATGGAAATAGACTCTCGACTTTCGCCTGGGTTGCGGTCGCTTTAACCTTTCCGGCAGAGCGGGCTTCTTTCACATGGGCCAAAAACTCACCGAACGCTTCCTGGAACTTGGGAAGATCGGTTTTGATTGCGACCTCGATGCCAAACTCCTCCAACGCAGAGAACAGCGGTTTCCATTTCGGGTTTCCTCGAAGATGGATGTGACGAGGCCGAAGAGGCACCTCGATCAGTGGGCGTTTCATGACGTGGGCCAGCAGCGTCGCGAGGTCATTGACGGTGGGCGAATGGTCGATCTCGGACTCGCCACGAAGAAACCCATCGGGCTGCGTGAGGACCATGCCAACGTAGTGCGTGGTGCTTTGTGTAATCGGTTTTGGCAATGCCCGGAAGTCAGCCTCCCAGGTTTCGTCTTCCTGCGGTAGCCGATTTAACTGGCTTTTGACGAAGGCCACGCCCTTTCCAAGTTTCAACTTGTTTTCGTTGCTAACCACGATCACTTTCCTCGCTCGCCAACTTTCCTCTTAACAAACCCAGCCAAGCTCTCGGCATCATCTGTCCCGATTCGCAGCGTACCGCCGTTACGAAGATGCACGACAACGCAATCCCGACCCCACAAGTTCCACACCCAACCGCCCCGGATGCTCATGTGGATGCCCCAGCCGTCCAGGATCAACGTCCGACCGACTTCGACCTTTAAGATATCTGCATACTGCAAGGTCTTGCGGAACAAAGGAATGGGGCCGAAACGGATCATTAAACCATCCCCTAGGTCAAGGACGGTCAAGTGATGAAACGAGCCGGCAACCACAAGCATTAGCAAGCCGATAGGTGGGAACAGCCATTGAATCGGAGGTGCGTCTCGGACAATGAAGCCTAACGCAACGAACACGAAGGAAAGGGTGTATATCAGAATGCAGAGCGGAGCTTTCTGCCTATGAGAGTATGCAGGAGTTGTTGCCTCGGTCATCATTTTGTTGGATTCTCCCGATTCACAGTCTTCCTCGCTACGAACACTGATTCGTCACCACCGTGAAAGAAGACCATGCCGCGGAGTTCTCTGCCCTTAAGGGCTTCCCAGCCACGCCCATGTGCCTGGTCCATTTCGTCGCTGGTTTCCCAGCTCCACTCAACCGCCGGTTCACCATCTCGTCTTGTCAGTGGGCAGTCCACGTTACCGTGGACTTAACCAAAGTGAAATTGACCATTTCAGTATCCGTCGAAGTCGCAGTACCCTTCCTCTTCCGTATCAATGAGATCGTAACCCCAATCGCTCATCGGCGTGATTCGCCAACGCCCTCTAAAGAGCTCCACACTTACCAAAGGTAGGGTGCCATTACGCCCTGCAGAATGGAAATTAGAGGCGGAGCAAATATCGCACCCCCATCGAGATTGGTTTGAAAAGGGCATCGCACAAAGATCCCAGGGAAGAAGTCCGCCGATGGCAGCCCTGCGTCGGTGCCAGGAATCTATCGATTCGTGCCGGCTAACTTGCGTGAAGACAAGGCAGAGGTCCGTGTTCTGCCAAAAAAACTCCCGATTTTTTTCTGTTTGCCACGCCTGCTTCCATTGCAGTACCGCGTTCACCTGCTAACATCACCATCCATCGGAGGGCCCCCACGCAGCTATCCCATTGGCCGCGTTCGGAGAAAATCAATTCCACCAGCGTTTTCGTCTGTTGTCGATTCGTACTGCTCTAAAGTCTTTTTTGCCTACGTGCGAACAAACCTCGCCGAGCGAGTACCCCACCAAGAACACATTAGTTCGACAAAGTCGTGTCAACTGCCAGGCAGCCCGCTGCCATTGACCACCCAATCTCCAATCGTCGCCCGTCCAAGCACAGAATCACACCGATTACGAATGTCAAATCAATCCAAGATATTAACCGTTGCTTACGCAAAACAGCTGGCAGGAACTAAGTATGCAGATTTTCATTTTCCAAAGCTAAACGAGTACACTGCGATTGAAGCTGGAGCTGCTGATGTATTGTCAAATTTAAAAGGCGTTGATCTGTATCTCAATGGCCTATTATCAATAACTGACGCCGATGCGAAGGCATTTAAGAAATTCAAGAGTGACAGACTGTTTCTAGGCGGCCTGGAAGAAATTTCAGAAACCTCTGCGAGATGGCTTAGCCAGGTGAAGGGACCACTTTTTCTACGTGGCATCCGACACCTACCCGAGAGCGTTGCAGCGCATTTTGGACAGCGGAAACAAAGACTTTCCTTTGATGGCATAACAACAATTTCTGATAACGCCGCCAGAAAACTTGGGGCCGCACGCCACGACCACTTAGATTTAAATGGCTTAACATGTATTTCGGCGATTGCCGCCGAAGCTTTGGCGAAGGCTTGCGACCATCTTCAACTAAATGGATTAACCAAGATATCTTTCGAAGTTGCCTGTGCTCTTGGAGCAGGATCTGGAGCAATATACCTTGACGGCCTGGCGGACATATCTGAAAAAGAAGCTGAAGCATTGGCTGCACGAAATGGGCAGTTATATCTCTGTGGATTAACCTGTTTGTCTGTGGATGCGGCAAGGGGCTTAGCGAAGTTTAATGGCGAGCTACGCCTCGACGGCCTCTCAAGTCTTTCGCATGAAGTGGCCAAAGAATTGGCAAACAGCGAGGCTTCTCTATCACTGAATGGGCTTACCAGTCTTTCTGACGAGGCTGCAGCAACATTGGCTGGATATCACGGACCCAAGCTATCGTTAGATGGATTGGAAGTTATTTCCCAAGCAGCGGGAGCAGCCTTGGCAAGCTTTAACGGTAGGTTATTAGCAAGAAGTATCAAGCCCGATAATTTATCCGCGGCAACCTACAAGATATTGAGAGGATTCTGATATGCCTGCTGTGGTCGCCAATAATGGCTCCTAACCCCATCATATGCGACCGCCTGTCGATTGTTATTCAACAATTCGAGCAGCCCAGTACACACCTCCGTTAAGGCCATCGCCAAACTGGCTCTGGTGTACGGTTACGTAACGCGAGGCTATTCGCTGGATCTCCGCACTGACGTCCTAGGGCGTTTGGGTCGTTGCGAAATCGAATCAAGCGGACGGGGTGTGAGCGACTGCGACTGGCGGTGCTACAACATAGACAACGAATCGTGAGCGATATCAACAGAATCATCCCCGAACGTCAGGCCATGGTGGCAGTGCTACCAGCAAGCCCAAACTACTTGCTCGATTGCGGGGCCTTACCGCTGTAGCTGCATTTGAATGCGACGTATCGGCACCGCTTTCGTTAAACCGTACACTGGCTCGCTAGGTCTCGATGAAACCAGAGCATCCTAAAAACAAGAGAAAATGACTCCGGCGTCGGCCACCGGAGCAGACATACGGGAGCATGGCGCTGGTCGACAACTACTCAGGACAGCTCCTCCTGAGCAGTACGGTGTTGGCTAGTCATTAGACGGGCCATTAGACCACTGGGGCGAGCCACAACCCAGCAGTCTCAGTTTCAAAATCATCCCAATTAACTTCTCTGTTCGGTTAGGAAACTGACCGCAGTAGGTTATTCGAAGAAGCCGACGTTTAGCAAACACGCAAAACGTCGGTTTTTTTTTCGTATTTTCCTGCAATCTTTCGGGTATCAACCACTCTCCCGAGACGCGATTTCCAGTCGCGGCTCTCGCCAAAACAGCCCCGCTCTGGGGGCCATTCAGAGACAAATACTCTCAGAGTCTCTGGGTTATGAAAAATTGCCGGGTTAACGACTCTGGAATATGAGCCGTCTGACTGACTCGGGATTCTTTTTTCATTTGGTCTGCCTCACCAGGCGGACCAAAGTTGCGAACCTGCCAATTAGGTAATGGCTTGCACAAGCTCAATCCCTGCTTTTTCCCTTTTGGCTGTTGCAAGGACAATAGGGTTAATAGGGTCGCACGCTGATTCCAGTATGGAAGCTTCTCTGCCAATGTGCTACATTTGGGACCGTATGGTCCAAAACGGCGGGTTGAGTGACCAGTCCCGGCTCTCCAGGTGACGATCGCAGATGCAAGAGCAGTTACCAAAGCTAGACCCTAGCAAATGGGTATCCGAACACGGTGAAACCCTCTACGCATACGCGATGTCGCGACTGAAGAACGCTGATGCGGCCGAAGATGCTGTTCAAGAAGCACTGCTCGGCGGGCTGAAGAACTTGAGCCATTTTCCTCCGGAAAGCGATGTCGGCCCGTGGCTGATGGGAATTCTGAAGAAAAAAGTCGTGGATAGGCAGCGTCAATCAGCACGGGTGGACACGGCAACCGGCGACGTTGATCCCATCCTCGACACGCTTTTCGATAAAAATGGTCACTGGTCCGAGGCGACTCGGGCAGCTGACCCGCTTCGCCTGGACTCCCTTGAACAAGCAGAATTCACAGGAATACTGAAGCGTTGCCTTAAGGGCCTGCCGCCGAATCAAGCTGCTGTTTTCGTTGGCCGCGAGATAAATGAGCGAAATCCAGAAGATTTGTGTAAGGAACTTGGTGTAAGTTCGACAAACTTATGGGTGCTCATGCATCGAGCCAGGCTTCGCCTTGCTGAGTGCATTCGTGCGAGATGGGCGATGGGGGAGGCCTAATATGCTCAACTGCAAAGACATGACGAAACTGATCTCCGATTCTTTGGAACGAAAGATATCGGTTCGTCAGCGCATGGAGCTCTGGCTTCACATCATGATGTGCGGCATGTGCCGACGGTTCCGTTCCAACATCATCGAACTCCGCAAACGTGTCCGTGTCTCAAAAGGTCTTCTGGATCAGGCCGACATAGCCCCAGCCTCTCTGCCACCTGCGACGAAAGCTCGGCTCGAAGAGGTGGTCAAACGGCAGCTCGGCTGAGTCCATTCAGCCGAATCCAATCATGCCTTCTTCTTTATCGGCAACTTCGGCTCGTGACCGAACCGGAGCAACTGCTTATCGGTGTCGATGAAAAGGCTTGCGTTGAACCGTAATTCACGGTGTATGGTGAATACGAAGTTGAGCTCTGTGCCGGGTAGTACGCGTTATAGATTGGTTGCGATGAACTCGTCATGCTCGAACCCATCACAACCGGATACTGAGTTACCGAATAGTTCGAGTGATTCATGATCGGCGCGGCTGATGACACAACCGGAGCCGCAGCGTTACGTGCCGAGCAGCTGCCATTGGCACAAGTCTGTCCTTGAGCGTACGTGCCACTCGAAAGTGATCTGACGTTCGAGCCTCGATAGTAGCCGTCAATTGGCTGACTGCTTCGGTAGCTGCCTGATGGAAAAGCCGGCGACGAAGCTGCGGGCGACGAGTAACCGCCACGGGTTCCGCTTTGCGCAAACGCAGACGTCGCACAAAGGGTTGAGGCCAACAACAGGGCAAGCGAGAAAAGCGGATTTCGAAACACGGTGCATTCCTTCTGTGAAGTTGAATCTGTACAGGCTCCATTCTGAGCCTGCTGCTTAGAGGCACGAGCATTTTGCCGATCGCTACCCTCGGGCTCTGTGTGATTTCACACATTCGACGCCTCATTAAGCCAAAAGAAAACTTCGAAGGAATCTTCGTCGTCGCTGTAAGGTTCGCAGCTCTGCGCCGACAGTCAGATAGTCAGCAGTGGATTCGTTGGAGAATTGCTGCATATTTCGGCTCAAATTAAGGGAACAAGTTATGACCATTCGTCTTCGACACAAATTAGTGTTTGCTTTGGGATTGTCTTCAGCACTGGGGCTTTCATCGCCCGCATGGGCTCAATCAGGTACAAAGGCACCTGCGGGATCCTCGAAAACCGTTGTGCAAGGAAGCGGCACAGCAAAGAAAGAAGCGACAGTCGCTCTGAGCGGCTATTGCCCTGTCTGCGTGATCGAAATGAAAAAATGGGTTAAGGGCGACAATCGTTTTGCTGTGGTACAAGACGGCAAGACTTACTTGTTCCCAAGCGACGAGCAAAAGCAAATGTTCGTCAAAAATCCCGACAAGTACACGCCTGCATTGGGCGGTAAGTGCACTGTCTGTCTCGTAGAGATGGGCAAGACGATGGACGGTTCTGTCCAGTTCGCCACAATGCACGAAGGAAGACTCTTCCTTTTCCCAGGCGACGAACAGAAGCAGATGTTTCTAAAGAACCCAGCCAAGTACGCCAACGTGGATCTTGTCGCACAGGGGCAGTGCACCGTCTGCCGAGTTGAAATGCAGAAAGAAGTCCAGGGAAAACCGGAGTTCGCAGCAATCCACAAGGACATGCGATATTGGTTCCCGTCCGAAGATCAGCTCAAGATGTTCGTATCGAATCCGGCCAAGTACGAGGTCAAATAAAGCTTTTTACGAACACGTCTTGTCTTGAAATCGCGGTCCGTGTTGCTCACGAATCTTCATGTGATGCATGCCCAGCGAGATGCTCTCAGCAGCTCGCCGGGCTCGCTGTCATAGAGAAGCAATCGTCGCGACTCAAATCACTGCAGTCCAAGCATGCACTCTGGATATTCTGACATCCATGCAAGAACGAATCTGGTACCTCAAGTCAAGCCAATTGCTGGAGATGTTTGACGCCGATCAACTCGCGGCGATCGAACGTCAATCTCGGTGGAAGAAATTTTCTCGAGGTACACCCATCTACTTGCCAGGCGAAGACGCCGACTCGGTCTACATCGTCGCCGAGGGCTTAGTGAAGCTCTGCCACCTCACTGCTGATGGCAAAGTATCCACGCTGGCGTTCATCAAGATCGGCGAAGTCTTCGGCGAATTGTCGCTGTTAGAGTCGGGTAATCGTGGTGAGTACTGTGAGGCCGCGGCAGACACAACGATCATTCGCATTCCTCGCGAGACGTTGTTGCCATACATGGATGTGAACATGCAATTCGTAGTGGCCATCACGAAGATCGTCGGCTTTCGCAGACGACGAATCGAGAACCGACTTAAGAGCCTGTTGTTCTCGTCCAACCAACAGCGACTCGCCCACTTGCTGCTCGACTTGGCGGAGCAGTTTGGATCTGCCGTTGACGATGGCATTCGAATTGGCCTCAAGCTCTCTCACCAGGAACTAGCGAACTTGATTGGCACCACACGCGAAACGGTAACGATCATGCTGGGCAAATTGAAAGCGGATGGCATGATCGGCGGCAAGCGAGAAAGCGTTGTACTCACGGACATTTTGCGACTGGCATCCTCAGTCGATCGCGAATGGCATGGGCTGGATGGAACTCAGCAGTAGGTCCTCTTGATACACTGGCGAGGACAAGGCGAGGGCAGTCTGCGTTGCCATTTCGCCGGCCTGCATTTCATGGGCCTGCATTTCGCGCAGCTTCATGCGACATTTCTCACAGTTAACCAGGTGTTGCTCTACGAGTTGACGGTTTTCTTGACTTAGATCCCCAGCAACGTATCCCGCCAACATCCCGCCAACGTCTCGACACTCGCGGTTGATTGAGTCGAGGTCGATCGAGCTAGGTGCGAGGTAAAATGAAGCGACGACCAGAACTAAAGCGCCAGTGAAAGTACTTGCGCCGAATCGGAGTAAATTGGCCTGTCGCCTCTTGGAGCGTACTCGCGCGACAGTTGAGGAGAGTGTTCCTTCTGTGCAGGGTGCCCAGCCGGCATCGTCTTTCGGTAGCATTTGCATCGTTTCCTTGTTTAGCGTAGTGGTGGTGTTTGAGTGGATTTCTGGCTGTCCGCGATTCGGATCTTTTCCAACAGGAAAGCCATTTTCTCAGCGTCGACGTAACCTTCCATTTTCGTCAGAAACTTTCTGTCCGATGTGAAGACCAACGTCGTCGGAAATGCGTTAATTTGCATCACTGCCAACAGCTCATGATGTTTTTCGTCTGTTAGCTTTAAAGGTACATAATTCTGTTTGATCGCTTGCTGGACCTTTCCGTCAGTCCATGTCTCGCGGTCCATCTTCTTGCAGTAGTGGCACCAATCGGCTCCCACACTGACCACGATCATTTTTCCCGAACGAGCAGCAACGTTGGCGGCTTCATCCGGAGAATCAAACCATTTCCGATCCTGAGCACCTACTGTCTGTGCCATTGCAAACATTAGAGTCAATGATGCGACCATTCCTCGAATAACATTCCGTTGCATGCTTTTTCCTTCGTATTGAGTGCGTCGTCGTTCGCTCAGCGAACGGTCCTGGGGAGTCGCTACTTCACGGAGCGACTGGCGATGTTAGGCGTCTGTGATCAATATCGTTCCAAGTAGCCTCTGCGATCTGTGCGAACCATCACAGCCAACTTCTATTTTTGGAAAATCTTTGTTGATGGATGAAAGGCATACCAGGCAAACCAAAATGAGTTCGCCCATTGAACTCCTTCGCCAGCAGCATTCACGCGAAGCGAATCGGTGGAAGCGTCATACGCGACCTCAACTTGCTCGCCATTGACAGCGACCGAAGCTGTCCCTGACTTTCCTCGGAAATAGGACGCAGGCACGACGATCGAATCCGTACCCGCCCAGACGGCGATAACACGTTCTTTGAGAGGCAGGCTCGCGTTCTGTGGAACTGCAGGGAACATGAGCCCAGGCTGCTTGAAGTAGCTGGTGTAGGGATTCCTACGATAGTCTCGTTGGAACCCGAGTTCAGTTGACATGACGTCGGTTTCCGGATGTTTTGCCTGCCATGAGTTCCAAGTGGTCAACTCCATCGGCAGCGTTCGAAGCTTGATCCCCTTCGCTGGCCCCGAGACGCCTTCCATCTTCATCTGGGACCAAAGGCTCTCCTTTTCACTGCGGTCATACATCAGCACATTGCTGTTGTAGAGCAAGCCAGAAACGCCGAACTCCTTCACGCCGATGTCTGTCGTTCGGTCGAACACGATGACGGAATCACACAGCGGGCAGTAGGTCACCGCGATGGGTGTATCGCCAAGCTTGTCGTTGACGATTTCGTGTTGCGTCAGGATCGAGATTGGATACGCCCGAGCTTGTCCATTCCGGGCCACCCCTACGACACGATCGTTGGCTTTGAGAAAGCGAGCTTCAGCGGCTGCAACGGTCTGGGGGCTGGTGATCGCGGGAATGCCGTCTTTGGGAGGGCCACCGCCGCGTATTTCTGCTGCAGGGATACTCAGATCGCGTAGGTCAAAGGACGGGGGCTGTCGCTGTTGGACTTGAGTCACTTGCGAGGGACCGAGGCGATCACTGTCGTTTAACCGCGTGGGCTCCGCCCCGCGATTCGTCCATACAGCAATCGAGACAGCCGCCAGTAACAGAATGCTGCCCACAAAGATCGATCTTGCCATCGCTTACCTCCCAGTATTGCCCTTCGCGCTGCGAAGGTAGTGCTTGCCGACTTGTCCGCAAAGCGAACAACATCAATCTTTACCGCGATCCGTTCCCACTTCTGTGATGATTCGCACATTCACCGGATCATCAACAGCTACAATCAGATCGCGAGAAGATTTTGAACCAACGATTTCGAGCAAAGGAGAACTTCGATGACAAATCCAACACACATCCGCTTAGCACTGGGTGCACTGCTTCTGACAGCAGCATTTTCAAACGGTTGCACACCACAGGCTGCTGCACCGGTGGACGACGCCGGCGCGACACAGAGTACGCCAGCGTCCGATGCGGGTGGCTCGACCACCAAAACTGAAACAAGCTCGGGCTCCGGCACCAAGTAGCGATTCGCGGAGAAACGTCACAACAACAGAACGGTCAGGAATAAGAATGCATCTTAAAACTTTATCGCTAGCGTCGCTCCTATGTCTTAACTGCGTTGTCCAGGCTGCTGTAGGCAATGAGCGTGTGGAGGCGGTGCTCCAGAAAGTGGCAAGCCATTCATTCCATCCGCTGAATGACGACCACTCGTTTACCAACGATCGCAAAGTTGGCAAGCATGGGATTGCAGACCTCGACGATACAGACTGGCGAGTCCGATCTTTGGCGATCAGAGACCTGTTACTCGAATTGCCAAATGATGTACTGGCCGTGCAACAAGGTTTGGACCACAAGAACCATCACGTGCGCCAGATTGTGGCAGCGGCCCTCGCGATTGGTGGCGATCAAGCGAGCGTTTCGAAGCTGGAACGCATGCTAGAAAATGATCCGAGCAGTCTTGTCCGCGCACAAGCAGCGATGTCGTTAGGTCAACTTGTCGCTAAGAACTCAGTAGACTTGCTTACCAAGCGATTTGCCGATGACTCATCCAAGGATGTTCGTCACCAATGCGAGTTGGCTTTGGACCAGATTGCAAAGGACGCCGGAGCGACGCAGGAACAGCGGAAAGCTTTTGAAACTCTCGACGAAGCCGATTTTGAGAAGCTGGTTGTGAACTCTTCAGCGAAACCGTTCACGCTGACCGCCACCGATGGCGAATCATGGAAGCTTGAAAGTCAACGCGGAAAGTGGGTAGTGCTGATTTGGATTTTTGCAGACTGGTGTCCGGTCTGTCACTCCGAGTTCAATGACCTCATCCGTATGAAAGAAGACTTCGCGGCAGCGAATGCCTCGGTTGCCACGATTGAGTGTCATGACCTCTACCGCTGCCGTCTGATGGTGGGCAAAGAAGTAGATGCAAAGTACTGGTTTGCCAAAGAGTCCTTTCAGCAGAAGTACAAGAAGGGCATTTGGTGGCCGCACCTGAGCGACCCTGCAGGCAAAGTTGGCGCAAGCTATGGCGCCGATCCAATGGCGTTCGCTGTTCATGCCGAATACGTGAATCGGCCTTCGACTATCATCATCGACCCTGAAGGCATCGTTCGATTTGCCTACTACGGAACCTTCTGGGGCGATCGACCTTCGATTCACGAAACGCTCGAAATGATCCAATCCGAGCGATTCGAGTTCAAGCATCCACGCCGACTTTCGGAAACCGGCACGAGTAAATAGCACCGAAGGTTATTTGCCGATTTCCTTTAGCAGATCCTTAGCATCGAGTCGCTGACGATAGTCCGGGTTGCTATGTGCGAATGTAATGACGCCGTCTTTGCTGACGATATAGATGGCCGGTATGGGCAGCGCATGGTGGGTTTGGCCAGATGCCTTCTCGAGGTCGATGCCAAACCCCTTGTATTTGATAACCGTTGCGTCGTCGACTTTGAACGCCAAGCCAAAACCCGAGGTCGCGTTCAGCTCAGAATCTGAATAGAGCGAGAACGGAATAGAACTTTTGTCAACGTTGGCCTTTGTACTCTCAACTGAGTCAGGGCTGACACCGATCATCTCGAAGCCTTTCTCCTTCAGTTCCGGATAGACTTTGATCAGCTGTTGGGTGTGCTTGGTACAAATGGGACACCATCCACCGCGAAAGAAGACGATAACCAACGGCTTCTCCTGATGAAGCGATGCAAGCGAAACGTCCTTTCCATCCAAGCCCTTTAACGTCACCTCCGGAATTTTCTGCCCCTTCTCCAGCGGCTTGGTCGCAGTTGGCTCGGCCGCGATCGGGCGTTCGTGAGCTGATGCGCCCGGCAACATGAGGAAGGAACCGAGTAAAGCCGCAAAGAATAATCGAGTGATCATTTTGAATTAACCTTGTGTTGATGAAAAAGAACTAAGTCAGGTTGCTGTTTTGGAAACCGATCGCATCGCGAATGCGATAACTTCCGACATCGGCAAGTGATCTCCTTCGTCCTTGCCGTAGTACGCCTTGACGATGACACCGTCGCCATCAATTAAGAAATCCGCCGGCATTGTCGTCATGCTGCCGCGTATGGTCGTCGGCAGGTTCCCCATGAGCATCGATTTGATGAGCGTCGGGAACCTGAATATCATACCGCGCAGGACGCCGACCAATGATCGCTCTATGCGATAGGCCTTGTAGTACTGATTGGATTCGTCAGCCAGCGCTGAAAACGGTGCCTCATGCTTGGCAACGTGCCGCTGCAGATTCTCGAGCGAAGAATCAAAGACGGCCACAAGTTCTAAATTGTCACGGAATTCAGCATACGAGCTGACGAGCCGGTGCATGCGCAAGTTGCAAAATGGGCAGCCGGCAAAGCGATAAAAGGAGAGCATGTAAGCTCGACCGGCAAGCGTACGAGTATCGAAAGCACTTCCGTCAATATTCGGTAGCGATATCGCAGGTGCGGTCTGCCCAGCTTGCAATCTCATGACGCACTCTGCACTTCGCTCGTTTCCGAAGGTGTCCAGGCATACTTCTTGGCAAAGTCGTCCAAGGGCGTTTGCGCTAAATGATTTACGAAGTTGGAGAGGGTCTTCTGTGCAATCCCAACGAGTACTTCCAGCGCATGCTTGGGTTCGTATCCCGCAGCCAGGAACGCCGATTGTTCTTCGTCCGAAACCTGTCCGTTCTTCTTAACCAGCGCCAGCGTGAACTGGCGCCGTGCTTCCAACTTCGCATCCGCCAACGACTCGCCGGTTCGAAGTGAATCGATGAGCGGTTGTTCCAATCCGTCCATGTGCGCGATGGCGGTGTGCGCCGGCACGCAATAGTGACATTCGTTCGCGGTGCTCACGGTCAGCCATACGACGCTTCGCTCTTCTGCTGTCAGCGAGGTTTGAGTGAACAGGTGATGTAGGTCCTGGTAGGCTTGAAGCGATTGGGGCGACTCCGCCATGACCGCGTGCAGATTCGGGATCATCCGCCAAGCCTTAAGCGACTTCTCGAGCAGTGGTTGCGAACCTTCAGGGGCGGTTTCGACGGTGTGGGTGGTAAATTGCATGGCATTACTCCTAGTTAACGCGAACGTAGTAACGGACCGAGCGGTCCAAAATATGGCAAAAAATTATGTGAGGATCGAATCGAGCACTTTTTGGGCGACCGCCTTGGCATCCCTTGGTGGCATACCGCCTTTGATCATGGTTCGCACGCCGCTCATCAGGGTCGTGATCGCTTTGGCAAGCAACTTCGGCGAGCTGGTGGTTGCGAAGTCGCCGTTACGAACCGCCAATTGAATGGCTGACTCGAATGCCGTTTGAATGGCTTCCAGTGCGACGCGAACGTCCTCGGTAAACTGCGTCTTGTGTTGACCGAACTCGACGGCCGAATTAACGATCAGGCATCCTTTGGGATCACCAGAGGTCGCATCGTCGATCGCCTCCTGAAAGATCGCGTCCAGAAAATCGCGAAGCGATGAAGCCCCCGACCGGACTTGATCCAAGTGGCAGACGATCATCTGCTGGTATTCCTTCAGGCACGCACGATAGAGAGCCTCTTTGCTCTTAAACTCAGCGTAGAAGCTGCTTTTCGACAGCGACATGACGCCCAGCAAGTCGTCCAACGACGTAGCCGTATAGCCTCGTCGCCAGAATAAATCCGTGGCGGCTTGAAGCGCGACTTGTTGGTCAAAATTCTTTGGTCTGCCTATCATGTCTCCAGTATTGGACCGAGCGGTACGGAAGTCAAGGGCAATTGCCGCCTTCGAAATGTGCAGACGCTCTGGGTGTTTGATTTCGCACAGAAGTATTTTTCCCGAACGTCGATAATCGAACCTGTCACCTGTGCGTGTGCGGGGTGACGACAGTGGAAAGATTTTAGCCTAAATCGCAAGCGAGTTGTAAGGACGGTGCGTTCTGAACGACAGGCTAATAGGACCTGCGCAAGGTCGATAAGTGTTCGCAGAAACTTTTTAAGGAGCGTGTTGTTATGGCGATTTTCAAGTCTCTCGCATTGGTGGCTTCCATCGTTGGATTGGTGGGTATCGGTACGGTCGTGCGTCGCACCGTAGATTCGAAAGCGAGCCCGGTTTGCAGCGATTCATCCTGTCAGCTTTGCAATGTGGCCGGAGCGAGCGTCGACGGCACGTGCTCCTGTGGCCAGTGCTCCGATAGCGAGTGTTTAGGGCATGTCGATGGAACTTCGTTTGTCTTTGAAGGTACGGCACCGGCCTGCTCGGCTTGCGCTCATGAACCGAACGTCGTGCCTGACGGTGAAGTCGTCCCCGGCGAGATAACGGATACGGGAGATGTCCTCAACGATACGCTCGACGACAATCTGGTCACCGCAACAGATGTGACGTTTGCGGAGCACGTTAACTCCAAGTCCGGCATGGTTCTTGTTGACTTCTACGCCGATTGGTGTGGGCCATGCAAAGTCCAAGGCACGATTCTGGCTGACTATGCTCGCAGCAATCCAAGCGTCACCGTTGTCAAAGTCAATGTGGACGACAGTCCCGAATTGGCTGCCAAGTTCAAGATCACAGGGATTCCGGCCCTGAAAGTCTTCCGAGGCGATGTGCTATCGGCTGAGCACGTTGGGGTTGCTGATGCTGGAACGCTCGATGAACTGCTGGGTGGAAAGTAGTGATGCCTGTCCGAACGCAGCACGTTCATTTGCAACTTCAACAAGTGCTGGCTGTAAGGAATCACGCAACGCTGGTGAACAACTAGCCGATTCAATCAACCGTCAGGAGTTCCTTCGAAAGATATGGCAGTCGTCCGCCTATGCTCAAACAGTCTTTGATGCAGAACAAACACGCCGGTGAGCAGCAAGCAGCCGGTGAATACACTTGCCGCGTAAATCCAAGATGGCTGTTCCATGATCTGTGGGATCAAGCCAACTGCCAGGGCGGGTGGCAGATGCAGGCGAAGTGCTTTGATGACGAGGATGCCCATCGTCATGCTCAGCATTGTTGAGAGAGCTCCATGGCCAAACAGTTCAACGGCTGCCACGCCAATCGCTGCGGTTAAGAAGCAAGTTGGCGCGAGCTTGAATGGCTCCTTTCCCCAGGGACAGTCCTTTCCGTGCACGAACATCTCGTAGGCGATCACGACCAGAGGTGGAAAACAGGATCATTCGTTGTCCCGTGAAAAACGCTGCGAGCGCAGCGATTGCAACGAAGACGCTTAATCCGATCAACCAGTCGCGATTCGTCGCGTCCACTGGGGCCAGCGTTTCTGATGGAATCGCCTTCGATCGCGACATGATCGCAAGGCCTGCAAGCATCGAAGTGCCCACAGCAATGGCGAGAGGATAGAGCCATGAATCAACTGACAACGCGACGGGTAACACACCGGCGGAGATTGCCGGCGCGACAGGCGAACGCAGCCCGCGAACGATTGCAATGCAAAGTACGATGGCAAGGAGCATCGACAGCGGGCCATAGGTAAATGCATTCACAATGCACACACCTACAACGCCGGTCAGCGGTGGAGTTAATGCCAGAAAGAACGGTGACCGCGCCCACTTGCCACCTGGGTTTCGAATCACTTCATACGCCAGTGCGGCTAGCTCGGGAAAGAAGAGCAGCGGAAAGTTGAATATCGCCGCCAGTGCAGCGATGAACCCCAAGTAGCAAACCGAACAAGCCTCTTGGATAAATTGAGTTGTTCGAGAGGCACTCATCTTGCAGGAAGTTGTGTTCCTAGAGAATTGTCTTGGTTCAGCTGGCTGGCGGAAGTGGCGTCTATCGGTTGAATTTGCCGGAAGGCAGTAATGATCCACAGAATTCCCGAGAGAATCAAGAGTGGAATCAGCGGCCAGTCCACGGCAGTCACGACCGCAAATCCGCACCGTTGCCAAATGTAGTCCTTCGACCATGCACCGGCCTGTGGCAGCCAGACTAGCCACTGCCAAGCGACAATCGCTAGAACCCCGCTTAGCCCTGCGGAGAATAGGCCAAGCGACATTCTGCGAATGGCCGAACTCGACCATTTTAACCGCAGGGGGAAGTAGACCAATGGAGGGCCAATGACGGCGAGCCATCCAGCGTGCATGGCGACGAGCGCGGAGGTTTCAGGACCGCAACCCCAAGGTCCACAGACTGAATGGGCTGACGCCGAGACAAGTAGTTTGGTCTGGAGCGATCCCAACACGAGTGCTGCCCATGCGATGGGAAGCACGATGATCTCGCCAATTCTGAACAACGCCATCGCCGTCTTTCGTAATAAAAGTTGGTAACGCTCCCTGGGTGAAGCTACTTTGGGCGAATGCACACGGCTTCCACTGGATCGCTATCGGGCACTGTGGCTAACAACTCGCTACGCCGAATCGCCACGTCGATGGGAGCGTCGAAGGCGATCTGGACGCGACCTCCGGAGATGCGAACCACTTTGATCCATACCTCGTTATGATTGTCCGATACGACGACGCTCTCACCAAGTTTTCGAGATAGTACTAACACTTTTGCACCTCCTGGCAGGGACTGATTTCCAAAACAAACAGATTCTCTCACTTATGGAATCACACGGCTGTGTGAATTAGCACGTTCGCAACGTTTTCTCTGAATTATCGTGTCCATCGTAACCATGCATTGAACAGCGACTTGACGGTCGGTGTCAGCTTCGTCCTATTGAACTGGTCGCCCAGTTTGCGGACCGCTTCCGCCTGCGTTGGATAGGGATGAATGACGGATGCGATCTTTCCTAGGCCGATGCGATGCTTCATGGCCATGACAATTTCGCCGATCATGTCACCGGCATGTGCGGCCACGATGGTGGCTCCGAGAATCTGGTCGGAGCCCTTCTTGCAAACCACACGAACGAAGCCATCCGTTTCACCGTCGAGTATGGCCCGGTCGACGCCCGAGAGTGGCTGAGTGAAGGTGTTTAACTCGATCCCTTTGTCGGCAGCGTCATGGGGATAGATACCAACATGCGCGACTTCAGGAGACGTGTAAGTGCACCACGGAATGATTAGCTTGCTGGCTTTGGCCCGCCCCATGAACAGCGTATTCTGAATGACGATGCGAGCGAGAAAATCTGCCGAATGCGTGAACTTGTATTTGGAGCAGACATCGCCTGCCGCATAGATATTCGAGTTGGTCGTTCGCAATCGATCGTCGACTTCAACGCCCTGTTGTGGGTGCGATGCCACACCGACCGCCTCAAGCCCGAGTCCATCTAGATTCGGTGTTCGGCCAATACCGACCAGAATTTGATCGCCACTGATTCGTTCTTCTTGCCCGGCCCGCGACACGACAACCACGCGATCGGAACCATCCTTCTCGACACGAATCACTTTCGCTTCAAGCACGAACTCGACGCCATCCTTTTGCATAGCATTTTGGACGATCAAAGCGGCATCCTCTTCTTCGCGGCTCATGATGTGCGACGCTTGCTCGATCAGCGTAACTTGTGATCCAAAGCGAGCGAAGCTTTGAGCCATCTCGCAGCCGATGGGACCACCGCCAATGACGATCAGTCGCTTGGGCAATTCCGTCAGCGAAAACAGCGTCTCGTTGGTGAGGTAGCCGGTATCCTTCAAGCCTGGGATAGGCAGCTCAGCAGCACGTGCTCCCGTGGCGATAACGGCCTTCTTGAAATGCAGCGTTTGGTCTCCGACGACAACTGTGTTGCTGCTCGTGAAAGTACCTTGGCCAAAGAAGACATCGATACCAAGTTCACTAAACCGTTTCGCCGAATCATGCGGACTGATCGAGGCTCGCAGTCGCCGCATGCGCTGCATGACTTCGGCAAAGTCAACATTCGGCGATGTCGATTGAATTCCGTAGTGCCCCGCGTCGCGTATCGATGCTGCTTGACGCGCAGCGGAGATCAGAGCTTTGGAAGGAACGCAGCCGACGTTCAAGCAGTCGCCTCCCATCAAGCCGCGTTCGATCAATGCGACCTTGGCACCTAGTCCCGCGGCTCCGGCAGCGGTTACCAACCCCGCGGTACCAGCCCCAATAACGACGAGGTTGTATCGACCATCAGGTACCGGATTCGTCCAGTCGATTGGATGAACATTCGACTGCAGCGTTTGGTTGTAATGGTCAGTTGGTTTCAGTTGTTCGAGATAGCTCATGGTTGACTTTCCGTGATGGTGTTGGCTTCCGTTGAATCTTCCGCATGCTGCTGGCAGTCACATTGGTAATGGGCAAAGAAGGACATGACACGTTTGATCACCAGCGGTAGCAGCCCAAGAATCGCAAACGCGAGCAACAACTGCCAACTGATCACCTTGCCAACACCTTCTTCCGCAAGTTGCTTCAGACTTGGAACCGTCGAACCTGCGTAGACGTAGGCTGCGGTTCCTGGCAACATGCCAAGTTGACTTACCCACCAAAACGTGATCGCACGAATCTTGGTCAGTCCCATAACTGCGTTGATGACAAAAAACGGGACTGCCGGAATCAATCGCAGGGTGAAGAGGTAGAACGCTCCTTCGCGATCAAAAGCGTCGTTGATGGACTCAAGCCGCTTCGCAAACTTCTGCTGAACCCAGCCCTGCAAAAGGTACCGCGTCATCAAGAACGCCATGGTCGCTCCGCCCGTCGAGCCGAAGCTAACGACGAGTAGCCCTTGCCAGAATCCAAAGTACCAACCGCAGGCCAAAGTTAGCACTGCCGCGCCAGGAAGCGAGAAGCCAGCGACCGCAACGTAAACTGCGATGGCCACGACCGCTGCCCAAAACGGGTAGCTTTGGCGATATTCGCGTAGAGCTGATTCTTGTGTCGCCAGATACTCAAACGACAGCCAATCGCCGAGCAGCCAATATCCCCCCAGCGCCACGACCGCCAGCAAAGCTAGCAAACCGATCTTTTTGGCGTTCCCTTGTTTCTGCTGAGAATTGTCTTCCAGGGATAAATTGGCCGACTCTCTGGAGTTCGGCGGCGAATCGAGGTCTGTGACCATGGCGACACATCTTTCCGTTTAGGGTGGTCTGAACGAAAGGATGTCGGCGCAGACGGCCCAAGCTTACAGTCGCCGGAGCGGATTTTCTGAATACGGCTCGCTTACCATGAATTTCTCCGAAATTGAGCGATCAGCTGTAAGCAACGACCTTTTTCCACGACAGTCTGGTGAAGGATCGCGGAAGTATGAAACCACACAGAACGGAAATTGACATTCGCGTACCATTTCGCCCGTGTCAGTTCGACGGAACGAGCCAAAGTCAAAATCAGCAGGAGCAAGTAACGTGCAAACCAAAGCCTTAACGACAGCCATTGTCCTCTTTTCAGTCCTCGCACTCACGTATGGCAGCGGTCTCTTGGCCGCAGACGTACTCGTCGGTGCGAATGTGGCAGCCGCCAGACAAACGCCGCTTGATCAAATCGATCATTCGGTCTGGGATGGACTTCTTAAGAAGTACGTCGACGACAAGGGCATGGTGAATTACAAGGCCTGGAAAGCCAACTCAGGAGATGCACAGGCACTGGATCAATACGTCGCTCACCTGTCACAATCCAACGGCAAGGGGACCAAAGAGCAGCAACTTGCCTTCTGGATCAACGCCTACAACGCGGTGACCGTCAAGGGAATCTTGCGAGAGTATCCGACGACGAGCATTCGCAATCACACGGCAAAGCTATTCGGATACAACATCTGGAAGAATCTGAAGCTAGTTGTCGGTGGCAAGCAAGTCTCGCTGGACGAAATGGAACACCAAGTCCTTCGCAAAATGGGTGAACCGAGGATCCATTTCGCGATTGTGTGCGCGTCGATTGGCTGCCCGCGACTGTTGAATGAAGCGTACGTTGCTGAGCGGCTGGATGAGCAGCTCACGGTGAATTCCAAATCATTCTTCGCCGACGCATCGAAGTTTCGTTACGACGCCAATCGCCAGACGTTCTACATCTCGCCGATCATTCAGTGGTTTGGTGAAGACTTTGGAAGCTCAGAGCCCGCACAGTTAACGACGATCGCACCGTACATTTCGGACTCTGCTGCATCTCGAGCAGCCGCGTCTGGTCGAGGGACGATGTCGTTCGTTGACTACGACTGGGGACTAAACGACCAGAAATAATGTCGAGTGTGAAAGTCGGCACATTCGCGTAGGAAGCGCCGTGCCGATGAAGGGTAATGACACCCGAAACTGTTCAGCGCGTTTCATGTTCGTCACATGAACGCACAAAAGTAAAATTGAAAGGAATCAAATGAAAACGAGAATTGTAACATTAGCCGCGTTCATGATTGGATGCATAACCTTGGCAAGTGGCTGTCATCATAATCGTGGATGTGTCGGAGGCTCATGTTCTGGAGGCTCTTACGGCACACCAAGCTATGGTGCAGCCGCTTCACCACCAGTGAGTTACCCGAGTGGTGGTTCATACAGCACGCAAGAAACTTACGCGCCGTCGGGTAGTGGCGGTTCAGGTACAAGATCGGCTCCAGTCTTCCAGGGCTCTGGCAGTCGATAGGCAATAACACGGAGTCACTCATGATTAGATTGCTCGATCAAGACGCAACCCCATGCCAGAAATCCGATGCATATGAGAATGAGTGGCTCTTGCAGACCGCGGTGATCATCCCTGCCAGGAACGAAGAGAAATCGCTAGGGCTCGTACTCGGTGACCTACCTAAAGTCGGCAAGGTTTTTGTAGTCGACAACGGCTCAACCGACATGACGTCCCACGTTGCGCAGGCAAACGGCGCGTTCATCGTGGATGAGGAAGTCCCCGGCTACGGTCGGGCGTGTCGCGCCGGGATTCATGCCTTACGGAGGTACAACCGTCAGCTTAGATCCAAGCCTGATGCGACTGAGACGCGGCATCCAATCGTCTATGTCGCCTTCCTGGATGCCGATTACAGCGACCATCCAGAATTGTTACCCAAGCTGATCGAACCACTTGCGAGCGGTACTGCTGACTTCGTGCTCGGATCGAGATTGTTGGGGGAGCGAGAGAAAGGGGCGATGCCCATGCAGAGCATTTGGGGCAATCGACTGGCCTGCTTCCTGATCAAATGCATTTGGGGAGCGAGCTACACGGATCTCGGACCGTTTCGTGCGCTGCGACTCGATACGCTCAATCAACTGAACATGAAAGACACCAACTTCGGTTGGACAGTCGAAATGCAGGTGAAAGCAAGCCAAATGGGCCTGCGCGTACTTGAGATCCCTCTGCCCTACCGTTGCCGCATTGGCCAGAGCAAGATCAGCGGTACGGTCTCAGGCACCATTCGCGCCGGATACAAGATTCTGTTCACCATCGCAAAGTACGCGATGCTTCGTAAGAACAGCCGCAATGTCTGACGATGCAAAACAGCGGATGCCACGGTCGGCTCAGGTACTCATCGGCGTTCAGTTGGCAATCTATGGCCTAATCGCCTGGCTTTCGCCACTCTTCGACTTCTACGCGGCCGAACGCGAACGTCCATTGCTGTTGGCGGTGAGTCTACTGCTTACCAACTTCGCACTGCATTTGTGGTCGCTGGCGATACTTTTGAAATCGCCCGATTCGAGGAGCCTCGGATGGCGAATCATCTTGGTCGCTCTAGCGATGCGAGTGATCCTGATCGGCTCGACGCCCATCCAGGAAGTCGACATCTATCGGTACATCTGGGACGGCATCGCGGCGACGCAAGGGATCAGCCCATTCCGATATCCGCCTTTAGCCATTGCGGACAAGGACAAGCCAACGAATGAGCCAGAGCTCCAGCGCCTTCGCAGCCTCGTCGCACAGAATGCCGGCATCCACGAGACACTACATCGCGTTCACTTCCCCGAGTTACCAACCGTTTATCCAACGACGAGCCAGTTTGTGTTTGCGGGCGCGGCCCTGGTTACCCCAGCAGACTCATCGGTAACGACTCGCCTGCTGATCATGAAATCGTGGATAGTCGCGTTTGACCTTGGTGCACTGGGCCTGATCTGGCTGCTGCTGCGACGTTTCGGCAAACACACCGCTTGGCTCATCGCTTGGGGATGGTCGCCGCTTGTTCTTAAGGAGTTCGCCAACAGTGGGCACTTGGATTCGATTGCCGTGTTCTTCACCTTGGCCGCAACGTATGTCTTAGCGATACAACCGACGCGCAAAAGTCGATGGGCCAGCGGTTTGCTGATGGGGTTGGCCGTTGCATCCAAACTTTATCCAGTGATTCTCCTGCCACTCTGGATCGTCGCCTATTCAAAGCGAACCGGATGGCTAAAAGGAATTCAATTAGCAACCCTCGCAAGCCTGACCAGCTTTGCATTGCTTTTACCGATGGCATGGGATCGATTGCCATTCAGTCAACAAACAAGCGTGGCATCAGCCGACGCAACCGATCAAGGGTCGCTGCAAGGTTTAAGCACCTTTCTGACGCGATGGGAAATGAACGACTTGCTGTTCATGATCGTTGAAGAGAACATCCGGCCGGCCCATCATGTTCCGCAACAGCCATCGCTTTGGTTCGTGCTCGTCCCAGACACCGTTCGACGATCTGTTACCGGGCAGTTGGCTGCGTGGTCGGGGCAGTCTGAAGATCGCATTCCTTTTCTGGCGACCAGAGCATTCACGGTGGTGATCTTCGGAATCATCCTTTTCTGGCTCGCATGGCAGGCGTGGCGAGAGCCTGAGCAACTGCCGCAGTGGATGTTCTTGGCATTGGCTTGGTTTTGGTTTCTGTCGCCGACTCAGAATCCATGGTATTGGTGCTGGGCGCTGGCCTTTGTGCCTTTTGCCAAATCAAAGGCGTGGCTCGCCGTCTCGGGCTTGAGCCTCATCTACTATCTGCGATTTTGGTTTCTATACCATTTTCCCGATGCGGGAGCCGCCGACGCTGGGATTCTGGGCACGGCTTATCGCGGGACAAGCTTTTTTGATTTTGTGGTCGTTTGGCTGGAATTTGGGCCTTTCCTAGCAATCCTCGCCTTCGTCGCTTTTCGGCGAAAACGAAAAAGTTCTCACAAAATGGACGAGGCAGTGTAAGGCTGGATCGATTCAAACGACAACCTGGTATGCAGCCAGCCACAGCTCGTGCTAATCGCGACGATGGAATTGCATCAAACCAACTAAATGACACAACAAAGTGAGGAGAATAAAGGATGAGTAGGACTCAAGAAGCGACCGGCGAAGTAGCTGAAGCAAGTGTCTATCGCCGATATGCCGCAGCCGCTAACGAACGAGAAGCCGCACTGTGTTGTCCCGTTGAGTACGCTGCCGATTTTCTTTCCGTGATTCCCGACGAAGTGATCGAGCGAGATTACGGCTGTGGTGATCCCACGCCTTACGTGAAGCCTGGCGACACCGTGCTTGATCTTGGCTCCGGGGGTGGCAAGCTGTGCTTCATCGCCGCTCAAGTCGTCGGTGCGGAGGGACGCGTCATCGGCGTGGACTGCAATCGCGAAATGTTGGCGCTGGCCAAGAAACACGCTCCGACCGTCGCTGACCGAATTGGACATGCGAATGTCGAATTCCGTTACGGTATGATCCAGGATCTTCGGCTAGATCTTGCTTTGCTCGAAGAAGAGTTGGTCAAACACCCGGTGCGAAGCTCTGAAGATTTCCTGCGACTGCGGCATCTGCAAGAAACGCTGCGTTACGACCATCCCTTGATCGAAGACGACTCTGTGGATTGTGTCGTATCGAACTGCGTGCTGAATTTGGTTCGCCAAGAAGATCGCAAGACACTCTTCGCCGAGCTTTTCCGAGTTCTCAAGCGTGGCGGCCGAGCAGCGATCAGCGACATCGTTTCCGATGAGACAGTCCCTGAAGAGATGAAGCGTGATCCGGAACTCTGGTCAGGCTGTCTCTCCGGTGCATTTCGGGAAGATGAATTCCTCAAGGCCTTCGAAGACGCCGGATTCTACGGCATCGAGATCGCCAAACGATCCAAGGATCCTTGGCAAACCATCAATGGCATCGAG
The DNA here is from genome assembly GCA_003506095.1 of Planctomycetaceae bacterium. GTDB lineage: Bacteria > Planctomycetota > Planctomycetia > Pirellulales > Pirellulaceae > UBA6163. The sequence continues at coordinate 23,465 of DNWZ01000675.1, forward strand.
TTCCGATCCGTGACGATCGTTGCTTACAAAGGAAAGCAAGGGCCATGTCTCGAGCGGAACCAAGCAGTCGTCTATCGCGGACCGTTCAAGAAGGTTGAGGACGACGATGGTCACATATACTGCCGTGGTGAGCGGATGGCCGTTTGTGACAAGACCTACCAGTTGTTGTCTCGCGCACCCTACGAAGGCTTGTTCGACGCCATTGAACCTCGAGTCTCGGTACCTCTCGAAGAAGCGGGCGTGTTCAATTGCAAGCGCGCTAAGATCCGCGACCCGCGTGAAACCAAGGGGCAAGACTACGAAGCCACGACCGACTCTGCGGGCCCGTGCTGCGGCTTAGACACGGATTGTTGCTAGGGCGCATTGATACTTCAAAACCAATGGAATCGATCATGAAACTTCAAACCCTACAAAGAACGGGCAACTCGCTTGCTTCGCCAATCGAGCAATTGCATATCTTGCAAGACAGACGGCCGAGTCACGTAGACCCGTTCAGCGATAGGCTTACCGAACACGGTGTTTTGCCGCTGTACCGCAAGCAACTGACTACGCTACAAATCAACGTCGGCAAGGTTTGCAACCAGACCTGCACGCATTGCCACGTCGATGCTGGGCCCGATCGTCGCGAGAGCATGACTTACGAAACAGCTCGACAAGTGATCGACTTCCTGGCCAGGTCAGAAGTAAAAACGCTCGACATCACTGGCGGCGCTCCCGAGATGAATCCGCAATTCCGAATGCTGGTTCGAGAAGCGAGGAAGCTCGACAAACAAGTCATCGATCGTTGTAACCTCACGATCTTACTCGCCAATGGCTTTACGGATCTGCCAAATTTCCTAGCAGAACATCACGTTAGCGTCGTCGCGTCGCTGCCATGCTACTTGGAAGAAAACTGCGATGCCCAGCGAGGCAGCGGTGTGTTCGTCAAATCGATCGAAGCCATTCGTAGACTGAATGAACTTGGCTACGCGCAGCCGAATTCCAATTTGCAACTTGACCTTGTCTACAATCCAACGGGCCTCGGTCTACCTCCAGAGCAACAAACGCTGGAGGCCTCCTACAAATCGGAACTCGACGCGCGTTATGGCATTCAGTTCAACAATCTGCTGACGATCACCAATATGCCAGTCAGTCGATTCCTGGATGATCTGCTTCGACGCGGCAAGTATGAAGAGTATCTGGGGAAGCTGATTCAAAGCTTCAATCCGAGCACCATCGACAACTTGATGTGTCGCTCTTTGCTCTCCGTGGACTGGAACGGATTCATCTACGATTGCGACTTCAATCAAATGCTCGACCTAGTAGTCACTGACGGTGAAGACCGAGTCCACATATCTCAATTGACCGACGACCTGCTGGCGGATCGCCCCATTCGAACCGCCAACCATTGCTATGGATGCACGGCAGGTTGTGGATCAAGTTGCGGTGGCAGCCTGGTCGGCTAATTCTCTTCACCAATTTCAAGGATGCATGTTATGAAAATCAACTGCGCTAGAGGTACGCGCTTACGCAAGGCAGCATTTACGCTGATCGAGCTCCTCGTGGTGATCGCGATCATCGGAGTTTTGGTCGGTCTGCTTCTCCCTGCGGTCCAGGCTGCACGCGAAGCGGCTCGACGCATGTCGTGCAGCAATAACATGCGACAGATCGGACTCGCGACGTTGAACTACGAGTCGACCTATCAACGCCTACCTTCTTCGGGTCAGGGCACCAACTTTCAAACGACTCCTCCTTCGACCGTTTTCGACAAGCACTCGGCGTTTACCGCAATCCTGCCATATCTTGAGCAAAGCAATATCTATCAACAGATGGACCTGCGATTCGCATACAATCAGACCCCAGGAAACATTGAGGCAGCCAAGCAAGTGGTAAGCCAGTTCATCTGTCCATCGAACGCATCGCGATCGTCACCACGAGATTCGGATGGTTATGGCTGCACTGACTACGGCCCCATCTACTACGTCGACCTCGACCCTGTAACCGGATTACGCAACAAAGCGCTTCGTGCTGAAGGTGCTTTAGTGAAAGGGGGCAGCCGGTTGGCCTCCGTTACCGATGGAACGTCGAATACCGTCTTCTTTGGTGAAGACATCGGCCGTGACTCGTGGATGCAGGTTAACCATGTTTACCTCGACCCGCTGGACAACGAGAAGCGTCGTTTTTGGCGTTGGGCCGAAGCGGACAATGCCTTTGGCATATCGAAGAAGATCAATAACAACAACTCTCCACAGGGCGGGCCCGCGGATTGCCCATGGACAACTAACAATTGCGGGCCATTTGAAGAAATATTCAGTCAACATCCAGGCGGCGCTCACGTCTTGCTTGGCGACGGTTCCGTCCGCTTTTTAACCGAGTCTCTCGATCCCGCAACACTTCGATCATTGATTACTCGCAGTGGCGGTGAAGTGATTGGCGAATTCTGAACAACGAAGCTAGGCAACCTGATGATCATCATTCTCGCACTTATCGTTGCATTCTTGGCCTATGCCAACGGTGCGAATGACAACTTCAAAGGAGTCGCGACGCTTTTCGGCAGCGGTACCGCATCGTTCAAGCGAGCTATTGGCTGGGCGACGATATGCACTTTGGCTGGTTCAATCTGCGCCGTAGCTCTCGCCAGCACGCAGTTGAAGAACTTCTCGGGCAAAGGGCTGATCGAAGAAGCGCTGGTCGTCAAACCTGAATTCGCCGCATGCGTTGCTGTCGGAGCAGGCTTGACTGTTCTCATCGCAACTCGATTCGGATTACCAATCTCCACAACGCATGGGCTGCTTGGCGCACTGCTTGGAACTGGAATCGCCGCCGGGTCAGTGATCGACGGTTCAAAACTACTGTCGAGCTTTGCTGCACCATTGCTCTTCAGCCCACTGCTCGCCATCGTGGCAACGACGCTAATTTACCCAGTCTTGAGAACCGTTCGATTGAGACTTGGAGTCAGCTCGCAGTCCTGCCTTTGTATCGGTACTCAAGTGTTAGAAGTGGTCCCCGCTTGTGACGCTGTTTGTATGGACGCTGCCAAGGCGAGAATTGAGATCACACATGGCCAAGCAGCAACTTGCCGCACTGCGTACTCGGGTGCGGTAATGGGCATTGAAGCGGAGAGGACATTAAACTCGCTTCACTTCTTGTCTGCCGGTGCGGTCAGCTTCGCACGGGGGCTAAACGACACGCCGAAGATTGCCGCACTGCTACTCGTCATGCAACACGTTACGCCTTCCCTGGCTTTGCTAATTGTTGGCGGCGCGATCGCAATGGGCGGGCTCATTAGCGGGCGAAGTGTTGCGGAAACGATGAGTCACAAAATAACCCAGATGAATCACGGACAAGGCTTCACCGCGAATTTGGTCACAGCCTTAATCGTGATCGGTGCTAGTCGCATTGGCATGCCAGTGTCGACCACTCACGTAAGTTGCGGAACGCTTTTCGGCATCGGCGCGGTCAATGGAACCGCGCGTTGGCGAACCATTCTCTCCATATTTAGTGCTTGGTTGATAACGTTGCCCATGGGAGCCGTCATGGGGGCCGCCAGTTGGAGCGTGGTTCGAGTATTCTATGGATAATGACATTTCCGTTCTTCAACTACTGAGGTCCCGCTTGCCAGAGACTGTCGCTGTCGATCATCTGCTAATCTTTGCCAGACTGCCAAAGGCTGGAGCTAACAAGACGAGGTTGATCCCTGCGCTCGGAGCGGAGAATGCGACGCTGGTGTATCGTCAGTTGGTTGACCGAACGCTGAGCCAAGCACGGCAACTAGCCAACGAACGGGGCTGCCAAGCAACCGTCTGCTACACCGGTGGATCGGCCTGCGAAGTTCGAGCTGCATTTGGTGACGATCTGACGTATTGCGAACAGGAGGGATCGTCGCTGGGCGATCGGCTGCAACATGCAACGAAATCGGCATTTGAAGCGGGAGCCAAACGAGTCGTTGTGATTGGCACCGACTGCCCGAGTCTAACCTCAAGTGATTTAACAAACGCTTTCGAGCAACTCGAAGCACATGACATTGTCATCGGGCCGGCACAGGATGGCGGCTACTACTTGATTGGCCTCAAAGCTGAACGTGCCTCGCTGTTTGCCGATATCGACTGGAGCACATCGCAGGTTCTGGAGCAAACAATGCTCAAGACGAGGGAGTTAAGCCTACGCATTCATCAGTTACGAATGCTGGCGGATGTTGACTACCCAGAAGACTTGTTGCCGTTACGCCGAGATAACGAATGTCATCTGTTTCCACTCCAGACAGTAGCAGGAAAGCTCACCGTCATCATCCCGACGCTCAACGAAGAACTGAATCTGCAGTGGGCGCTCGACTCCGTTGGCTTGCCTAGCGACAATTTGGAAGTGATCGTCGTCGACGCGGGAAGTTCGGACCATACGGTCGAGATTGCCCAGCGTCATGGCTGCAAAGTCTTCGTTGGCAATCCAGGGCGAGCAATTCAGATGAACGCAGGAGCGGCCATCGCCACGGGCGATCACCTGCTGTTTCTCCATGCCGACACGCAACTCCCAAACGACTACCGATTCGAAGTTCAACGTGTGCTCGCAACGCCCGTCGCCTGCGGAGCTTTCCCGTTGCAGATCGATGCACCAGGGCTTGCTCTCAGAATGGTCGAATCAGGCGTCGCATTCCGCTCGCGGCTACTACAGATGCCTTACGGGGATCAAGCTTTGTTCTTTCGATCCGCTGACTTCTATGCACATAACGGCTTCAAGCAGATGTCAATCATGGAAGACTACGAGCTAGTTGCAAGAATGCGCAAGACCGGCCGCATTGGCGTAGCAAGCGAGCCCGTAAAGACATCTGCCCGTCGATGGATCAAGCGAGGCATTCTACGAACGACGATCATCAATCAGATATGCGTGATCGCTTATCGACTCGGGTTCTCAGACCAGACAATCGCAAGGATCTATCGGCGAGATACCCAAAAGCCAAGCTAAATAATCTGCGTCACCATTTCTGCATTGACAACCATTCCAAGATTGCGCCAGCAGCAATCTCAGAAGTGTCCTCGAGCATGATGTCGTGCCCCGATTGAGGAACTGTGATAATGGTTCCATTTGTCAATCTCTGCAGTTGAGCGCCAACTGAAGAAGTCACAGTTGGATCTTCACTGCCAAGAACAATCAACGTTGGTAGCGCCCGGCCAGAACTCTCAAATTTCAGCTTCATTATATCGCGAAAAAGCTGAGCTGGTTCGTGCTGACTGTGGATACGCTGATGTGCAGACGCCTTGGCCTGGTTTGATGTGTACTTCGAGAAGAAATAGCGGTCAGTAAATTGAGTATCGTGATATAGGCTAGCCGCGTTGCCGGTCAGCAAAAATCGAGTCGAATTGATTGGATGCTCTGCAATCAGACGCAGTTGCTTGTTGCGTAAGGCAGCAGGCAACGGCGTCGAAATCAATACGTTTCCCAGCACATCTTTTCGCTCAGATAGCGATAACGCCAGCAGTCCTCCAAGAGAATGGCCGATAAGCACCTTCCCCCCTTCGATTTCGTCCAGTGTATCTGCGACATCAGCAAGGTATTCTTTGTAGCCCACTTGGCTGTTCGGCTTGACTCGTGGCTCAGTTTTGTGGCCACGAAGGTCAACTAACGAACACGGATAGCCGCGATGAAGAAAAGAATTCTTGAATTCGTCGAAGGCCCATGAGTCATGATAAACACCATGAATGAATACGAGACTTGGTAGGGTTTCATCGCCGGTAAATCTAGAGTGTTGGCGAGGACTAATTTGCTCCATCGTTGCACACCCCGATGCCAAAAGAGTAGTTGCAACGATCAGAAGAAGAGCGGAAATCTCTCGCATTGGTCATTCCTTTAAACATTTTAGCAACTCCTTATAACTTTCCTTCCAGTCTCGCTGGAACGCCTTCGAACTCGGTTTGAGGCCCGTCAAAAGCTCTGTGATTTGTGGCAACAGAAATGGAAAAGCCAAGATCGCGGACAGCATCAGAAATAGATGCGAGGCCTCTATTTCCCCAGGCAACTCGCCATCTTCCTGAAGCTGTTCAATCTGCTTAACTTGCTCTTTGTAATACTGGGCCCGAACCTCCTTATGAACGGGCTCGCTCTCCCCGTGTTCCAGTGCCTCACGCATTAGCATTCGCAAGAATGTCGTATCGCTGGCGAACCTCTTCGTCCAAAGATCAAATAGCTTGGAGACATCCATCGGGAGGCGATCTAGCAGTGAAAAACGATCTTCAAATACTGCTTCTAGCGCCTTCTTAAACAGACTGTCCCGATCACCAAAGTGACGGTAAACCAGTGTCTTGTTAACACCCGCACGTGCGGCGACCGCTTCCATACGAACACCCGCGCGGCCATTCAAAACATATTCCTCGATTGCGGCCTTGAGGATCGCATCATATGACGGAGGATGGTTTGTCGGATTCTCAGACTCGGCAGCCATCAGCAACCTCCCATCGCGAATACAGACTTTCT
>DNWZ01000332.1 GCA_003506095.1 Planctomycetaceae bacterium
CACCCCGATCTGGTCCAGGTTCGCAAACCCGAAGACCGGTCCTATATCCCGCTGGAATTGCTGATCGGCCCAGCGGAATCACGCATGCAAGAAGGTTTCTGCCGCGATATTCGTTTGCGACCTTTCAAGGGAACCCGCAAAGTTGCGATCCTGCACGACGCCGATTACATGAACGAAGAGGGGGCAAACAGCCTTCTAAAGACGTTCGAAGAACCGCCCCCTGATGCCGTGATCTTTTTGCTCGGCACCAGCGAACAGAGGCAATTGCCAACGATTCGCTCCCGCTGTCAAATCGTCCGGCTGCATCCGCCGCACGGGGAAGACGCTGTGGCGATGATGCGATTGCGCGGGATTGAGCGAGATGCGGAAACGGTCGAGCGAGCGATTGAGTTGTGCGGTGGCGATTGCGACGCGGCCGCTTCTTTGTTGACAGATGCGGGCGCGGGATTGCACAACACGTTGGTAAAAGAGCTTTCGCAGGCCAACATCAGCGCCGTTGCTCTGGCACAAATGATTGCCGGCGTGATGGAAGACCTTGGGAAAAACCCCCTCAGTTCCGTCAAACGCGATCGGCTTCGCGACGTCTTTGCGGTCGCCGTGCACACGTTTCGCCAGCGGCTGGTCAAACAAGCTGATCGGCCTGATTTATTGCCACCAACCATTTACCGGCTCGACCGGTCGATCGATGCGATCGGTCAAGTGCAACGCAACGCCAACCAAACGACGCTGGTTGAATGTTGGGCCGCCGACATTTCACGCGGCTACCCGTCCTGATCAGCCCAGCCCACTAGGCAACCAATTCCTATCGTGAGACCAGCTTGATCAAATCTCCAATCGTGCGGTGCGATTCGATTGGGTGTCGTAGCGGCTGTTGGTCCAGGATGCGATAGTGGTTGTTCCGGCCGACCTTCTCACGCTCAATGAATCCGTCTTCCTCCAGATCGGCAATGATTCGTTGAACGGCACGTTCGGTGATTCCGATCTGCAGCGCCACTTGCCGCAGCACCATCGTCGGGTCGCGGGAAAGTAGAATCAGCACGTGGGCATGGTTGGTCAGGAAGGTCCAGCGATGCACAGCGGCAGCCTGAGCGGCCGAGATTGGGGAATCAGCGGTCGAAGTGGGCGAAGATGTACTCGACTCCGGCAAGCTTGATGTCAGCGTGTCTTGGGCCGTAGAGTCGGGATTGGGTGGGTTCGAAGAGTTGATTTTTTTGGCCATGAGCAATTTGTATTGATGATCTCCCAGTTTAACAATCGCGAATTATTCCGCCGTTCACAAGTCGGCATCGCCAAATCCATCGGTGACCAGGCGTGAATGCTGTAACCGACCTGCACGACGCCCGTTTCGCATTCGGCAAGAATTGGGCCGATTTTCTCGAATCGATCGACCAGCACAGAATCGACGCGGCGTCGCTTTCACTTCATGAATTGTTGTCCGGCATATCGTTATCCGGAAAAACGTTCTTAGACATCGGGTCGGGCAGTGGCCTGTCAAGCTTGGCAGCCCACCTGTCGGGCGGAGTGATTACCTCCTTTGATTACGATCAGCAATCGGTTGCATGCACAGAAACCCTTCGCACTCGATTTGCCAAACCGTCACCCAGTTGGAGGGTCATGCAAGGCAGTGTGCTCGACGCCGGGATGATGGAATCGCTAGGCCAATTTGATGTCGTCTATTCTTGGGGAGTGCTTCATCATACGGGCCAGATGTGGCAAGCGATCGATATGGCCTGCCAAGCGGTCGCGCCCGGCGGATGGCTGGCACTAGCAATTTATAATGACCAGGGCGGAGCAAGTCGCAGGTGGGGCAAAGTCAAACGTGCCTACCAGTGTCTGCCTCGACCGCTGCAGCCGTTGTGGGTCGCCGCGATCGCGTCGTTGTATGAAACGAAGTTCGCAGCCGCCCGATTGGTGTCAGGAAAAAATCCGCTGCCGTTTCAAGACTGGCGTCGTAAACGATCCGATCGAGGCATGTCGGTGTGGCATGACTGGGTCGATTGGGTGGGCGGATGGCCGTTCGAAGTCGCCACGCCCGATGCGATCATTAACCCGCTGATTAAACGACACTTTCAATTGATGCGGTTAAAGACCGTCGGTTCAGGCTGGGGCTGCAATGAGTATCTGTTTCGTCGTTACCAGCCATAAAATGGACGGCAATTCAAAACGAAAAAACCTGGCGGCCGTGAACCCTATGGAATCACAACCGCCAGGCTGTTGCTCGCGTTTATCGTAGAATGATGATCGCGAGTGGGGTGGCTGCCCATCAGTGCAGCCCGCCGACTTTAACTACGGGTTACCACCCCGTTGGCAAGTACAGCAATATTCCACTTGATCACCTCCTTTTAAAATTAACCACGAAAACAACCGCCGACCCGGGTGCCAACCAGAGTGAGCCGGCNNGCTGACAAGTAAAGAAATCAGGAAAACAAGGTAACTTTTTTGGCGTCACGTTTGCTTGCCCTGCCCCGTCTTCGGAACGTTTTTCCCTGCGAAAACCTGACTGCCATGGCTGATTCAACTTCTTCTGCGTCCTCTCTGGTCAAACAACACGCCTACATTGATGGCCGGTGGGTCGGTGAGCCTGCCGACGCAATCGTGAATCCTGCGACCGGCGAAACGATTGCTCACGTTCCCCACCTCGGTCAACAAGCCGCCCAAGACGCGGTCACCGCAGCCTATACGGCTCTGAAACCTTGGTCCGATACGCTGGCAACCCAGCGGGCAAGCGTCCTACGCCGCTGGTTTGAACTCATTCGGGAACATCGCGAAACATTGGCTACGATCCTGACTTGCGAGCAGGGTAAACCGATCGCCGAAGCACGCGGTGAGATCGATTACGCGGCATCATTTGTCGAGTTTTACGCGGAACAGGCCAAGCGGATTCAAGGCGAAATCTTGCAGCCGCACCTGCCCAACAGCCGCGTCCTGGTCACCAAACATCCGATCGGAGTTTGTGCCGCGATCACGCCTTGGAACTTTCCCGCCGCGATGATCACTCGCAAATGCGCACCTGCACTGGCCGCCGGTTGCACGGTCGTCCTTAAGCCCGCACCCGAAACGCCACTGACCGCACTGGCACTTGCTGAACTTGCCGATCGCGCCGGCATTCCCGCTGGCGTTTTGAACGTCGTCACTGGCGATGCCAAAGCGATCGGCCAATCCTGGTGTGCCGACCCGCGAGTGCGATTGCTCGGCTTCACCGGTTCGACCGAAATCGGCAAACTGCTGATGAGTCAAGCGTCCACCACGGTCAAGAAAGTTGCACTGGAATTGGGCGGCAACGCACCGCTGATTGTCTTTGCCGATGCCGACCTTAGCGCCGCTGTTGAAGGTGCGATCACGGCCAAGTTTCGCAACATGGGACAAACTTGCATCTGTGCCAATCGGTTGTTGGTACACGATTCGATTCACGATCGGTTTGTCGAACTGTTGTCAGCGAGAGTCGCGGCGATGACGGTCGGCAATGGCATGGATGCCAATATCCAGCAAGGTCCGCTGATCAACGAATCGGCGCTGCAGAAGGTTCAACATCTGGTCGACGATGCGGTCCAAGCCGGCGCACGCATCCTGACCGGCGGAAAGCCGCATGCGTTGGGAAAAACTTTTTTCCAGCCAACAGTGCTCGATCGCGTCACATCGAAAATGGAAATCGTGTGCGAAGAAATCTTCGGCCCGGTCGCACCGGTTATCAGATTTACAAGTGAAGAGGAAGCGATCGAGATCGCCAACGACACACCTTATGGTCTGGCCGCTTATTTCTATGGTCGCGACCTTGGCCAAACCTTTCGCGTCGCCCAGCAGTTGGAATACGGCATGATCGGCATCAATTCCACATCGCTCGGCTCCGCGATGGCACCCTTCGGAGGCGTCAAACAATCGGGAATCGGACGCGAAGGATCGCATCACGGAATCGAAGAATTTTTAGAACTCAAATATCTGTTGATCGGCGGTCTATAAGCGACCGCTTTTTAAAACGACGTCGCGACGAACAGATCGTCGGTACTGAAGCTTGGGCCGATCGGCATGCTGACCGGGGGCGTCTGGCGGACGACTTTCGGCCGGCGAAATCCGAAGTAGCCACGACGCTGGATCAGTTCGGCTACTTGCTCAGGCACGTGATCGGTCCACCGCATGTCGCCCGCTTGAATCATCTTCAACACTTCACGTGAGAAGGTCGACAAGCATTGCGGGTTATGGTTGTCCAATTGCTCGATGCAATTTTTCTCCACCAAGTATTCATACAGCTTGCGGATACTGGTCGGAATCTCAATATTTTCGACCGTCGTCAGTTCGCCTGTCTCGCGATTAAGCAGCGGATAAATATAGAGTTTCAAATCGTTCTTAAACAAACGACCGAATGATTCGAGGATTCCGCCGTCGAGTTTGGTGTAGTATTTTTCGTCAAACAATTCATACAAGCTGCCCGCACCCATCGTGATGCCGATTCGTTTTTTCGTATGACGCGAAAGGTAGGCGGCCAAGCGGTAGTATTCAAAATAATCAGAAATCAGAACCGTTTTGCCACAGGCGGCCAATACGTCAACCCGTGCCAGGAAGTCTCGCAAGTCGATGTCGCCATTGGCTTGCAGATTTCGCATCGTGATTTCGGCAAGCGTGACGACTTGATCGGCGTCGACATCCGGTTCAGATTGGAACTTCTCTTGCGCCGCTCGCAACATATCGACGTTCACATGAGTCAACGGACGGAAACTGCCACGTTCCACCAAGATCGGTTTCTTATACAAAACTTCTGACGGCTGCAGCACTTCGCCAGTGGCCGAAAACATCGCCGCACCGCTGAGACCCAATTGCACCAGCCGTAAGCTCATCACCCGGTTATCGACGTGACGGAACGCGATTCCCGAAAACTCGATCATATCGATTTCGATTCGCCGCGTGCTGAGATGGTCGAGCAACGATTCGATCAGTTTGTCGGGTTCGTGATTGAGAAAGAAGGCACCGTAAAGTAGGTTGACGCCGACAATACCGATCGCTTCTTGTTGTGCGGCGTTTTCGTTGTCCAGCATCCGCACATGGATGATGATTTGGCTGACCTGGTCGCGCGGGTGGGCTTGGAAGCGAACGCCCATCCAGCCGTGGCAATCGTTGGTGCCATGAAAGTTGCGAGCCGAAACGGTGTCGGCGAAGGTGAAGAAAGCGGTTGTGTCGCCCCGGCTTTCGCGTAGCCTTTCCAGGTTCAGTTCGTGTTCGTGGTTGAGCATGTCTTCGAGCCGTTGGCGACAAACATAACGGTCGCACTGGCCGTAGATCGCGTCGCTGACGGCCATATCGTACGCCGACATGCTTTTGGCGATCGTGCCGGCGGCTCCGCCGACTCGGAAAAACCATCGCACCACTTCTTGCCCCGCACCGATTTCGGCAAACGACCCGTAGCGTCGCGGATCGAGGTTGACGGCGAGTGCTTTTTGTTCGGTGCTGAGTTGTTCGTTCGACATGTTCGCAGTGTCCGCTGGATTCTTGGGCCCGAAAGAAGTCGAGCCATGGAAAATCGGTTGTCCCCACAGATATGGGTCGAATTGTCAATACTCGCGGCAAAAACAAAGCAGAGAATATGCCTTTTGTGATAAAGCAATCGCTTTCAATGGCATACGCGACACAATCCGAAGTCGCGAGTTGCGGTCATAAGATTCGGCGCGGTAACACCGCGATTGAAGCCTACCCGCCTTCTTGAGGATCGATTGCAGTCACGCAAGGGTGGCCATTTCGTCGCGACGTTACTTTGACGATTACGCCTGCATCGAGCAACTGTCCGTCATCGGATGCCACCGAATATCGCACGCTTTTGAGTTCGACTTCGCCAGTCGGACGTATTGGCGAAAGGGTGATCCCGGCCTGGCCGATCCGATCATCGCGCAGTGTCTCCCCAGCACGAACGTTTGCCGGTCAGTGGGTGGCTGAAGAATGAGGTGAGGAAAACCGAACGCCCATTCCCGAATCTGGCAAGCAGCCAGCAGCAACCCAAATACACTACCATCAAGTGCGGCGCCGAACAAAAATCTTCGGATGGCGCCACTCAACGCTGGTAACGATTTCGCGAGATTGCAATAAGAGCCTATCCGAAAACCAATTGATCTTTGAGAAAAGTGATCCCTCCTGGAAAATGAGAGTTCTCACACTTTCTATTCCCAGGGAGGGATCACCATGGACGGCCGTACAAGCTTCGATGATTACCGAATGTCTGATGCGATGTGGAATCGACTCGATCCATTGTTGCCGAAATATGAACGTAGTCGCAAGGGCGGGCG